>UREO01000158.1 GCA_900546895.1 uncultured Oscillospiraceae bacterium | reverse complement strand
TGCCCGCTGCCAGGCGAAGTATCTTTTCTTGGCTGGCTTCCTCACGGCTCAGCTCGCCGGAAATCTGCCCGCCATGCATCACCAGTACCCTGTCGCTCATGCCGAGAATCTCCGGAAGCTCCGAAGAAATCATAATAATAGCGACGCCGTCGTCGCTCAACTGGTTCATCAGCTCATAAACCTCATATTTGGCGCCCACGTCGATTCCGCGGGTCGGCTCGTCAAAAATCAGGACTCGGATATTGTTGCAGATCCATTTCGCCAAAACGATTTTTTGCTGGTTCCCGCCGGAAAGGTTCCCCACCTTCTGGTTCATACCCGGCGTCTTGATATCAAGGCTTTTGATATACTGCTCCGCATTCTTTCTGGCCGCGGCGTCATCCACAAAGCCGCCCTTAATCAATTGGGGCAGGTGGACAAGATTGATGTTGCTCTCCACCGTCATGTTCAGTGCCAGCCCGTCACGTTTGCGGTCCTCTGTAATGTAGCCGATGCCGTTCCGGATCGCGGTGTCAATATGATTGATCTGAACCTGTTTCCCGTCCATAAAAATCTCTTTGCTTACCGTTTTATCCGCGCCGAATATCGCTCTCGCAAGCTCCGTCCTTCCCGCTCCCATCAGTCCCGCCAACCCGACGATTTCTCCCGCGCGGACCTCGATATGATCCACATTTACTTTTTTATTCCGAATATTGCGGGCTTCAAAAATGACCTTGCCGATTTTGCGCTGATAGACCGGAAATTTATCGGTCAGCGCTCTTCCGACCATCATTTTTACCAATTCGTCTATGGAGACGTCCTTGTAATCCCTCGTGCCGATATACTGCCCGTCCCGGATAACCGAGACACGGTCGGTAATTCTGGACAGCTCCTCCAGGCGGTGCGATATGTAAAACATGCCGACCCCTTTTGCTTTCAGCTTATGGATAATATTAAACAGCCTGTCAATTTCCGACTCCGTCAGGGCAGCCGTCGGCTCATCCAAAACGAGAATTCTGGAATTGAAGGAAATCGCCTTTGCGATTTCGACCATCTGCTGTTCCGCCACGCTTAAATTCCGAATCAGTGCTTTCGGGCTGATGGTCAGCCCCAAATCCTCCAGAATCTGCTTGGTTTTCTGGAACATCTGCCTGTCGTTTACAAACGGTCCGCTTTTCGGCTGGCGGTCCAGCCAGATATTATCCGCGACAGAAAGATGGGAACACAGGTTGAATTCCTGAAAAATAATGCTGATCCCCAACTCATGCGCTTTTTTTGTATTCTCAATCGTGACCTTTTCCCCGTTGATAAAGATGTCCCCTTCTTCAGCGTGGTACACCCCGGAAAGTACCTTCATCAGGGTCGATTTCCCGGCCCCGTTTTCCCCGCACAGCGCGTGGACCTCTCCGGAATACAGGTCAAGGCTGACATTGCTCAGCGCTTTTACGCCCGGAAATGATTTCGTGATCCCTTCCATTCTCAATAATTCAGCCATTTGCACACCTCCGTCCCTTCTGCGAAAACGAAAACGGCTTCTTTTTCCGGCGTGTTTTGCCAAATAGAAGCGAACCGTTTCACTTTCATGCATCCATACTACCAAATTATTTAAAGAAACGGAATGTAAAAAACAACTGTAATGTTTAAAAAAATGACTATTATTAAGTTTTAACGTTGATTTTTTCTAGTCAATATTAAAGCTTAATAGAAATCCCTCGGAACTGTCCGGGGGATTTTTTACTGTGGCGGCCGCTGCTGCCGGGAAATATGTCGAAACGATATACTTTTTCTATGAAAAGTCTGTTGAAAGCGAAGCCGCCGTACCGCTTCTACTCAAACGGAAAAATAAGCTGCTCGTTTTGCTTGGAAAACATATTGTTTTTATCCACCACGCATACCTCTGTGTAAAAATTACGTTCATAGGGCTTTTTATTCAGCACTTTGGAAACCGTTTCCATACTGTAATACCCCATCATGTACGGATTTTGCAGCACGGCAACGCTGAGAATGCCGCGGTCCATATAGTCCGCCTCTTCCACCGTACAGTCAATCCCGCCCAGAAAAACCTTGTCGTTTTTTAGCGCGTCCAGTGCGCGGGCAGCTCCGGTCGCGGACTGTGCGTTCAGTCCGGCAAGCGCAGTGATTTCGGGGTGATCTCTCAGCATCTGCTCCGTCTGTCCCTGCGCGATATCGAAATTGGAATCACAATAAACCGTATCGACAATTTTCAGTGTCGACGAATTTTTAATATATTCCACGAAGCCCTTTTCCCTTTCAATTCCCGGAGAAGCATTTTTCACAAAACCTATCACTCCAATTTTGGTATATTGGGGAAGGCGGCGAACCATTTCCTGTGCAAGGGTTTTTCCCGCGTTGTAATTATCGGTCGATATGGAAGCGACCCATTTCCGGCTGCTCACCGAAGAATCAATCAATATAACGGGGATTCCGCTTGCCACTGCCCTTTCCATCGGTCCGGACATTCCATTGTAATCCCCCGCGGCCAGAACAATCGCGTCCGGCCTGTTCCGGATAGCCTGCTCCAAATAGCCAACCTGCTGCCGGTAATCCTTTTCTTCCTTCGGCCCCATAAAATTGATGTCCAGATTATATTTTCCTCCCGCCGCAAGCGCTCCCTCATAAACACTTTTCCAAAAATCCGAATCCACCGATTTAATAATAAGGTCCACCTTGTATGTCTTTTTTGCCGGAGAGCAGGAACACAGGGACAGAATCAGCGCCAAGGCTGTGACAACGGCTGCCATTCTTTTCATATCGCCACCTCACTTCCTATAGGGAAGACGGATGGTAACCGTCGTTCCCCGGTCAAGCTCGCTTTCGTACTGCAGCCCGTACCGGCTGCCATAAAGCAGCTGAATTCTGCTGTTGACATTTCTGATCCCGATTCCCGACTTGTTCTGTGGCTGGATTTCCAATATCCGTGCCAATTTCTCGGGCTCAATACCGAATCCGTTGTCCGTCACCTGAAAGAGCAGCATGTCGTCACAGCACATGGCCTGAATAGTAATTTCCCCGGGATACGGAAGGTCCCCCACGCCATGCAAAATGGAGTTTTCCACGATCGGCTGCAATACGATTTTCAGCGTCTGGCACTGAAGGACGTCCTCATCGGCCCGAATTTCATAGTTAAACTGGTCGCTGTAGCGCATTTTCTGAATTATGAGATAGTTTTCAGCGTGTTTTAATTCTTCCTCCACGGTGATGGTATCGCGGCCCCCGCTCAGGGACAGGCGGAAAAACTGGGAAAGGGCCGAAATCATCTTGACCACATTCGCGTTGTCCCCGCTTTCGGCCATCCAGACAATCGAATCCAACGTATTATACAAAAAATGCGGATTGATCTGTGCGTGCAGCGTTTTCATTTCACTTTTTCGCAGCTGCTTTTGCTCCTCCAATATTTCAATCATCAGCTGTTTGATTTTATAAACCATGTTATTGAACGACCGGGAAAGCTCCTGAACCTCATAAACGCCGTTTGCCATCGCAAAAGCGTTCAGTTCGCCGTCCTCGACCTTTTCCATCAATTTAATTAACCGCCGGATCGGCCGGTCGATCAGAAAAGATACAATAATAGAAAGGATACTGATCAGGAAAGCCATTCCTATGACAATCAGCGTAATATAGCTCTTGATTTCATTGTCGTAGGCAAACAGCCCGTTAAGCGGACTGACCCCCACAATACGCCAATTTGTGTTTTCCAGCTCTTTAACACACACCGACATCCGTATTCCGTCCACTTCAATCACAGTATTGCCCGGACCGAACGAAACCGTCTGGGGGATGATGTCGTCATGGATGCCGTAGTAAATCATCTGCTGTTTGGGATGATAGATCAGGTCGTCGTCTCCGCCCAAAATATAAATATAGCCATTTTGCCCCAGTTCATTGGAGCAAAGCTCTTCAATATTTTTAAAATTCATGTCTACCAGAATGACGCCGGAAAGGCTTTTTCCGTTTTCCACCCAGCTGAAGCCTTTGCTTAAGGAGAGAACCCACGGATATTCCCCCTGATAAAGCGACTGCACGTGCGGCGCCGAAATATTGTAATTGCGGCTGCCCGGCGGTACGCTGCGGAACCATTCCTGCGAGACGATCTGCCCGGCATTTTTAAACGATTTTTGATTGGTCTTCAGCAGTAAGCGCCCATTCTGGTCGAAAGCCGCAATGGTATTGATGTCGTTGCGGAGGATAAAATGATAGTTGCGGAGCACGCTTTCAGACACCCCGCCGTTCTCCTGAAGCAGGCTGGAGAGGGAATCCGAAACGCCGACCATTTCGTCCAGATAGCCGTCGATGCTTTTCCCCACGTTTTCCACAATCTGCGTGTTGTTCCGCTGGGTCGTTTCATCGATCGACCGGTCATACCGCTGATTCATAACCGCGGTAATAGCGAGTACGGCAGTTACGGCAATTGCGGTAGTCGCCAGAGCTATCATCATCAGAAGGCTGTTCCATTTTAAATTTCTTTCCGCCATTTTCCTTAGGCGCTCAAAAAAACGAACCATCCGGTGTCCTCCTCTCCTCGGCATTTGCATTGTAGCACATAATCGCATACAGAAGCAATGTGAAATCTCTTTAACGGAACTTTCGGAATACCAAAGCGGCGGCGGCTTTTATCGCCCCTTCAAAGCCATTGCTTTCTTTCAGGGCACAACGACTCCGCCGAAGCACCCGTCGATTTTGCGACAAGTCTGCGTTTTGTCTCAAAACCGCCGCTGCCCGTTCCCTCTTCCTGAAAGCCAAAAAAGACAAAGTACTTTTTAATACTTTGTCTTAAAACTGACAGCCCGATAATTACCGAAACCGTTCTCTGTTTAGGTCAGCTGCAATTTGCGGACAGACTGTCCCCTTGTGATTCCTGCACTCAGCTCAATGATTTTGATGCCCCCGATTTTCTCCGATTCCAAGCGGTCCAGCATCATCCGCGCAGCGTTTTCCGCAATTTCGCGCATTGGCTGTACAATCATCGTAAGGCTCGGCTGAATCACCTTTGCCAGCAAGATATTGTCGAATCCGATCACTGAAAGATCGTCGGGGATTTTCACCGCCGCTTCATGAAGCGCTATGATCGCGCCGAGCGTGATTTCATAGTTTGCACAAAACAACGCGGTGGGCGGATCTTGAAGCCGCAGCAGTCTGCCAACCCCTTCATGGCCCCCGCCGATCGTCATTTCCTCACTGATAAAATACTCTGAATTCAATTTCACATGGTTTTTCAGCAGCGCTTTTTGAAAGCCTTCCATCCGGGATTTCATAGTGAATATTCCTTCCGGCCCGCACAGCATGGCAATCCGCTGGTGGCCGTTTTCCACAAATTCCCGGGCCGCCATTTCCGCCGCGCCAAAATTGTCCACGATTACTGCGTCTGTCCTATAATCCGTCGCAAGCCGGTCAATCAGCACAACCGGAACATTGCGATCGCCCGCAAGCTTTAGGAACTCGCCGGTCTTATCAAACGGGATGGCAATAATGCCGTCTACCATTTTTCCAAGCAAAAATGCAAGCGCTTCCCTTTCCACCTGCTTGTCGAGGCGGCTGTCACACACAATGGTTCCGTATCCGTTCCGGCGCAAAATATCTTCCACGTCGGTGATAATAGAAGTGTGAAAGGTGCTGCTCAGCTCCGGGATCAGGATGCCGATTGTTTTGGAGCGCCTGCTTTTCAGACCGCGCGCATAATCGTTCATGCGGAATTTCAGGCCTGCCGCGGCACGTTCAATCGCTTTCCTGTTTTCGTCAAGCACATTGCCGCCGTTAAAATACTTCGATATGGTAGAAAGGGACAGGCCCGTCAGCCTTTGAATGTCTTTATAGGTTGCAGCCACGCTTACCGACTCTCCCTCTGAAGAAATATGTGATTTTAACCCAAAATACGGATCATAAAGGAAAAAGTCGTCTGCTGTCCTTCCGGCAGGAGGCAAACCCCGCGTTTTTGCTCAAACACGTCATTTTCGTCGCTACAGGTAGACAGTCCGTTCCACGGCTCCAGCGCAACAAAAGGGCCTCCGTTTGCGCTGGACCAGACCAACAAATTTTCAAAATCAGCGAAAGTGATCTGAACGCCTCTCCCGGTCCCGGGATGAAAGAGCTTCGCTTTTTTTGAACGGAGCCGGTCAAAAATCAGCGCGTCCACCCTGAACAGATCATGCTTCAATTGAATCGCTCTGGAATGGTCCAGTATACGGGTTCGCCTGTCAACGTCCACCAGCCCGGTTTCAGGAACGGAAGTCGGGCAGTCCGCCGTTTCCTCCTGCTCAAATTCCACCGTATAATCTTCAAAGCGCTCTTCCCCGCCGAGCGGACAGTTGAATGCCGGATGTCCGCCAATCTGGAAAGGCAGCACGGTCCCGCTTTGGTTAATCACAATGTATTTTGTCGTGATGTCCCGGCCGCTGACTGTATATTTGATCTTCAGCTGAAAGTCATAGGGGTATCTCGCCCTTGTCTCTTCGTTGGAACAAACCGAAAACGTGATGGAATCGCCGGTAATTTCCTCCGGATCAAATTCCATTCTGCGCACCACTCCGTGGCGCTCCATATTGCAGATTTTGTCCCCGCCAATGACCGCTTTTTTATTTCTCAGGCTTCCCACAATCGGGAACAGCACGGGGGCCTGGCCGCCCCAGTAAGCCTTGTCCCCCTGCCACAGATATTCCGTGCCGGTATTGTCCCGGATCGAAGTCAGCTGTCCTCCAAGCGTGTCAAATGCAACGGTTATTTCATCATTTTTTAACTGATATTTCATCTTAAAATACTCCTTAATTGTCGAAACGTTTTGAATTTTTTAATTTTACCTTTAATTTACCGAATTGTCAATCGGTGCGAACAATTTTGAACCCGCAATCCCGTCGCTGATGCGAACAAGGCTTTCGCAATTCTCGCGTGTCCATTTTCGCGCTCAGGTTGACAGGACAACCCTTTTCTGATATTTTTAAAAGATAAAATAAAAACGTTTCACAAGGAGGAACTATGGCTTCAACCATTAAAGATATTGCCCGCGAAACAGGCCTTAGCATCGCAACGGTTTCCAAATATATGAACGGCGCCACTTTAAGGGAAAAAAACCGGATTGCTATCGAGCGGGCCG
>UREO01000157.1 GCA_900546895.1 uncultured Oscillospiraceae bacterium | reverse complement strand
CCCACGCTGGCGTTTACTCATTTTCAGCCGGCACAGCCCACCACGGTGGGCAAGCGGGCCACGCTCTGGATTCAGGACCTGCTGATGGATTTGGAGGATGTGGAATATCAGCTTTCCAAGGCGAAGCTTCTGGGCTCCAAGGGTACCACCGGCACACAGGCCAGCTTCCTGGAGTTGTTTGACGGCGACCATGAAAAGGTAAAAAAGCTGGACGAACTCATTGCTGAAAAGATGGGGTACACCTCCTGCTTTGCGGTCTCCGGCCAGACGTATTCAAGAAAGCTGGACAGCCAGATGCTTTCCGTTCTGAGCGGAATTGCACAGAGCGCGGCGAAATTCTCCAATGATATCCGCCTTTTGCAGCATCTGAAGGAGATTGAAGAGCCGTTTGAGAAAAACCAGATCGGTTCTTCGGCGATGGCCTACAAGCGCAACCCGATGCGCAGCGAGCGAATTGCTTCTCTTTCCAGATATGTCATGATCGACAGCCTGAACCCCTACATTACGGAGGCAACGCAGTGGTTTGAGCGTACACTGGACGATTCCGCGAACAAACGCATCAGTGTCCCGGAGGCGTTCCTTGCCGTGGACGGTATTTTGAACTTGTACGCGAACGTCGCCGACGGACTGGTTGTTTACCCGAAGGTAATTGAGCAGCACCTTTTAAGGGAGTTGCCGTTTATGGCGACGGAAAACATCATGATGGACGCCGTCAAGCGCGGCGCGGACCGCCAGCAGCTTCACGAAAGGATTCGGGTGCATTCCATGGCCGCTTCCAAGGTAGTCAAGGAAGAGGGCGGGGAAAATGACCTGCTTTCCCGTATTGCCGCCGATCCGATCTTCGGCGTGACGCTCGAAGAGCTTTACGCGATCGTCAAGCCGGAAAAGTATGTGGGCAGGGCGCCGCAGCAGACCGAGGAGTTTATTGACGAGGTAGTCGGCAGGGCGATTGCGCCTTATGAGTTTGTTCCCGATGAAAAAGCGGAAATAAATTTATAATTGATACAGGGAAATAGGAATTATTTTTTTATTGTTATTCTGCTTTGCTTTTCAGAATAAGTGTGATATTATAATTGAGTTGTTCCCATACTGCCTAAATTCGGCCGCAGGGCAGTTTTTCAGCAAATTCCGTAGCGGCACGGCGGAGTGAATGCATATGATTAAAGCAATTGTTGGCGCAAACTGGGGAGACGAAGGCAAGGGGAAAATCACCGACGTCGAAGCAGCTCAGTCCGACATTGTCATTCGGTTTCAGGGCGGCAGCAATGCCGGTCACACCATTATAAACAACTATGGAAAATTTGCCCTTCACCAGCTGCCATCCGGTGTTTTTTACAGCCATATCACGAATATCATCGGCAACGGCGTTGCGCTCAGCGTAGAGAATTTCGTCAAGGAATTGAAGGCGCTTCAGGAGCGCGGCGTTCCGAAGCCGAACATCGTTATTTCGGATCGCGCACAGCTGGTCATGCCATACCATATTCAGCTTGATACGTTTGAGGAAGCGCGTCTTTCTTCCCATTCCTTCGGGTCGACAAAGTCGGGAATCGCACCTTTTTATTCCGACAAGTTTGCGAAGATCGGCTTCCAGATCAGCGAGCTTTACGACGACGAGAGCTCTTTAAAGGAGAAGATCGACCGGGTCATTACGCTGAAAAACGTGCTGTATGAGCATCTGTATCACCAGCCCAAACTGACGGTCGATGCGATTTACAATCAGCTGATGGAATATAAAAAGCTGTTGGAGCCTTATGTAACAGATACGTTTTCCATTCTGCACAAAGCGGTTCAGGAAGGAAAAAATATCCTGCTGGAAGGACAGCTCGGCGCTTTGAAAGACCCTGACCACGGGATTTATCCTATGGTTACTTCGTCTTCGACGCTGGCCGGATACGGTACCATCGGAGCGGGCCTTCCTCCTTATGAAATCAGGGAAATTATCGCGGTTGTAAAAGCCTACTCAAGCGCCGTCGGCGCGGGGGAATTTGTCAGCGAAATTTTCGGGGAACAGGCCGACGAGCTTCGCCGCAGGGGCGGAGACGGCGGTGAATTTGGTGCCACGACAGGACGGCCGCGCAGAATGGGCTGGCTGGACCTGGTCGCTTCCCGGTACGGTTGTCAGGTGCAGGGCGCTACCTGCGTTGCGTTGACCATTCTGGATGTACTGGGGTATCTGGATGAGATTCCGGTCTGCGTAGCCTATGAACTGGACGGCAAACGGATCAATTCTTTCCCGCCGACCGTACGGCTGAAACACTGCAAACCGATGATTGAGACTTTGCCCGGTTGGAAATGCGATATCCGCGGGATCAGAAATTATGAAGATCTCCCGGAAAATACGCGCCGGTATATTGAATTCGCCGAGAAGGCGATCGGCGTTCCGATTAAGATTGTTTCCAATGGCCCTGCGCGTGAAGATATTATTTACAGATAAGGTTCCCGTAATGGAGTGCCAACATTTCCGGTGGCAGTGTTGGCACTCGTTATTTTCAGATTCAATTCTACCGGAGAAAGTGTGATACTATGTGTGGAATCGTTGGCTACATCGGAGACGATCAAGCTGCTCCTTTCTTGCTGAGCGGACTGGAAAAACTGGAATACCGGGGCTATGATTCAGCCGGAATCGCCGTTTACGACGGAACTTCCCTCCATGTTATGAAAGCAAAGGGAAGGCTGAAGGTATTAAGCGACATGATCAACGGGGGAAAAGACGTCCTCGGCACTGTGGGAATCGGCCATACAAGGTGGGCGACACACGGTAAACCGTCGGATATCAATTCCCATCCCCAAGTCAGTGACTCCGGAAAATTTGCCGTTGTTCACAATGGAATCATTGAAAATTATCTTTCGCTGAAGGATTTGCTTATCAAAAAGGGGGTCAGTTTCGTATCGGAAACGGATACGGAGGTGATCGCGCAACTTCTGGAATACTACTACAAAGGAGATATTCTGGACGCCGTCATCCGTGTTATCAATAAGGTGGAGGGCTCTTATGCTCTCGGTATCATCTGTGAGGATAACCCCGACCAGATTATCGCTGTTCGAAAAGACAGCCCGCTGATTGTCGGCCTTGGTAAGGGGGAAAACTTTATTGCCTCCGACATCCCCGCTATCTTAAGCAAAACAAGGGATATTTATCGTCTGAACGATAATGAAATCGCCGTGCTTCAGAAGGAATCCGTAATGATTTATAATACGGATAAGGAAATTCTTCCGAAAGAGCCATGCCACATCGACTGGGATATTTCCGCTGCCGAAAAGGGCGGTTATCAGCATTTTATGGCCAAGGAAATTATGGAGCAGCCCAAAGCGGTGAGAGATACGATTTCCCCCAGAATTCAGGACGGAAAAATTGTTCTGGACAATATTACCCTAACGGCGGAACAGATGAAGAGCTTTTCAAAGATCTTTATTCTGGCCTGCGGCTCCGCTTACCATGTGGGCATGATTGCGAAATATATTCTGGAAAGATTTGCGCGCATCCCTGTAGAAGTGGATGTCGCTTCCGAATTCCGGTACCGCCATCCCATTATAGACGATAAAGTCCTGGTGCTTGTCATCAGCCAGTCCGGCGAAACGGCAGATACGCTGGCGGCGCTGCGCGAGGCAAAAAAGCTCGGCGCAAGGACGCTTTCCATCGTCAATGTGGTCGGCAGCTCCATTGCCAATGATTCCGACGACGTGCTGTATACATGGGCCGGTCCTGAAATCGCCGTGGCAACGACAAAGGCTTACAGCACCCAGCTTGCGGTCATTTATCTGCTGGCGATTTACTTTGCCGATAAGCTCGGAAATCTCTCCGAAAAGGATTACGCTTATTACGTTTCCCAGCTTCAGGAGCTTCCCGATAAAATTGCGGAGATTCTCAACAACAAAGAGCAGATTCAATTTCTTGCGTCGCAGTTCTTTAATGTTAGGGACGTCTTTTTCATCGGCAGGAATCTGGACTATGCGATGTCTTTGGAAGGCTCTCTCAAGCTGAAGGAGATTTCCTATATCCACTCCGACGCATACGCGGCCGGCGAATTAAAGCACGGCACCATTTCCCTTGTGGAAGACGGTACGCTGGTGGTGGCGCTGGCTACCCAGAGGATGCTTTTCGATAAAATGATGAGCAATGTGAAAGAGGTCAAGGCACGCGGCGCCGTAGTGCTTGGCCTGACTACTGAAAACAATAAAAAGATCGAGCAGGAGACCGACCATACGCTGTACATTCCCGAAATGTGCGAGATGATGCTACCGTCCCTGGCGGTCATTCCTCTTCAGCTTTTCGCGTATTATGTTGCGTCGATGAAGGGCTGCGACATTGATAAACCCCGCAATCTCGCAAAATCGGTGACTGTTGAATAAGAGATTACTCTGTTGCTTTTGTGAAATCCGGCGACAGTTCAAAGAATGGAAGTGCACGAACATATGATGCAGAACGAAGCAATTTTAATACTCGACTTTGGCGGGCAATACAGCCAGCTGATTGCTCGCCGGGTCCGGGATTTAAACGTATACTGTGAGATTAAATCCTATAAGACCAGTGCTGAACAGATCAGGGCCGCAGGATACAAGGGAATTATTTTCAGCGGCGGGCCTGACACGGTATATGATGAGAATGCCCCTAAATGTGACCCCGGAATATTTGAACTGGGGATTCCCGTGCTTGGAATCTGCTATGGTGCGCAGCTGATGGCCTATCTGCTCGATGGCAAGGTGGAAAGCAGCAAAGTGCGCGAATACGGAAAAACAACGGTGGATTTCGATACCGCCAGCGCGCTGCTTTCCGGGCTGGAAAAACAGTCTGTCTGCTGGATGAGCCACACCATTTATATTGCGCAGGTTCCTGACGGATTCCGGGTGACTGCCACAAGCGGGAACTGTCCGACCGCGGCCATGGAAAACGAAGAGAAACGTCTGTATGCCCTGCAGTTTCATCCCGAAGTGGAGCACACCGTACATGGCAATGAAATCCTGAGAAACTTCCTTTATAAGATCTGCGGCTGTGCCGGAGACTGGAAAATGTCTTCTTTTGCGGCGGCGACCATTCAGCAGATTAAAGAGACCGTGGGCGATAAAAGGGTGATCTGCGCACTCTCCGGCGGGGTGGATTCCTCTGTTGCGGCTCTGCTGGTTCATAAAGCGGTGGGTAAAAATCTCACCTGCATTTTTGTAGATCACGGTTTTCTGCGAAAGAACGAAGGCAATGACGTAGAAAATGTTTTCCGTAAGCAGTTCGATATGAATCTGATCCGTGTAAACGCGCAGGAACGCTTTTTGTCAAAGCTGAACGGCGTTTCTGAACCTGAACGCAAGCGGAAAATCATAGGGGAAGAGTTTATCCGCGTTTTCGAAGAAGAGTCCAGAAAGATCGGCCATGTGGACTATCTGTGTCAAGGCACGATTTATCCCGACGTTGTGGAAAGCGGGGCAGGGGACGCGGCGGTCATCAAGAGCCACCACAATGTCGGCGGACTGCCGGATGACGTTGATTTTAAAGGCTTGATTGAACCTCTCAGAAATTTGTTTAAGGATGAGGTCCGCAAAGTCGGTCTGGAACTCGGCATCCCGGACCCGTTGGTCTGGAGGCAGCCGTTCCCGGGGCCGGGGCTCGCCATCCGCATTATGGGCGAGATCACCTCCGAGAAGCTGGATATCCTGAAGGATGCGGATGCAATCTTCCGCGAGGAAATTGCCGATGCGGGCCTTGACAGGAGCATCAATCAATACTTCGCCGTATTGACCGGCATCAAGAGCGTCGGCGTTATGGGCGACGGCAGAACGTATGACTATACCATCGCGCTGCGCGGCGTAACGACCTCCGACTTTATGACTGCGGACTGGGCCAGAATCCCTTACGACCTTCTTGACAAAATTTCCAACCGTATCGTGAACGAGGTCAAACACGTTAACCGCATTGTTTACGACATTACCAGCAAGCCACCCGCCACAATTGAGTGGGAATAGTTTTAAAAATCCCCAGAAACCGCATTATTGCTGGTCTTCCGGGGATTTGTTGTAATCTTGTGATACCGGTTGATACCACTGCGGTGCCTCTCATGGCTTTTGGCTGCTTCTTTCTGCAACTTTTTCTCCATTGTAATTGTCTTTTTATGGTGATATAATAAAAAACAATCCGTTTGATGAGAAAGAGTTTTGGCTGGTATTTTTGATTCTATGTGCCCGGAAATAGTAAAGTTATGGTTATACGTTTAAAATATTAAAAATAAAAATAGGTATGTTATATTGAGTAAGGTTTATACCAACAGACGGCGGGGAGGACAATGGATTTGAACAGCATGAATCATATTTTAATTGGAACCATTGTGTATGAGTACCTGAATGAGAAATACGGCATTGTTTTAAATAAATCGCGTTTTTTGACGGGGAATACGTGTCCCGACCATGGAATCTCTTTTCTGCGCCCACACAGAATGCGATACTGCAATAAAATGGTGCGCAGAAAGACGGAAAAGCTTTGCAGGAACGATTATCAGATTATCAGCGCGAAGGCGTCCAAAAAGCTTGGCATTTTGTGTCACTACTACGCGGATTTTTTCTGCTGTGCACACAGCTCTCAATTCAGCGGCAGTATTAGGGAGCATGTCCGGTATGAGAACGAATTATTGCAGTTTATGAGGGAAAATTACTCCGCTTTTCGCGGGATGGATTATGTAGCAAATGCGGCTGTTCCGGAAAGTGTAACGGAAATCAACAACAGGATGCGCGGCCTGATTGAAAAGAAATCGGCAAAGGAATACGATTTTGGTACGGAACTGTTCTGCGCCATCCAGGCGTGTGCCATACTGGTGCTTTCCATCAGTCTTGCCATTCTTTCGCAGTACAATCAAGTGCTGCAGCAGGAGCTGGGAATGAGAAAGACGGCATAGATTTTTGATCTTTATCGTACTCTTACAGAATACTAATTAAAAAATCAAATGATAAAAACCCGCTAAAATCAAGTTTTAGCGGGTTTTTATGGAGCTGCTAATGCGATTCGAACGCATGACCTCATCCTTACCAAGGATGTGCTCTGCCAACTGAGCCATAGCAGCAAATGGCGACTCGGATCGGGATCGAACCGACGACCTCTAGCGTGACAGGCTAG
>UREO01000156.1 GCA_900546895.1 uncultured Oscillospiraceae bacterium | reverse complement strand
GAATCTGCCTGTGCACTATGATATAATATTAGAATGAAAAATAAGGTAATGCAATAAGTGAAATTTAGGGAGTGCTGAATGGTGATAAATGGAATTGACCTGAGAAACGCTATAATATCAGGCGCTAACAATATTGTAAAACATAAAACATCGGTCGATGAGTTGAACATCTTCCCTGTTCCCGACGGAGATACGGGAACCAACATGTCCATGACGATGAGCTCCGCTTCCCGCGAGCTCTCAAAAAACACCAACAGCCACGCAGGCGAAGTCGCGCGCACCGCAGCTTCCGCCATGCTTCACGGCGCAAGGGGCAACTCCGGGGTCATCCTCTCCATTCTGTTCCGCGGGTTCTCCAAGGGGATTGAGGGAATGGAAGAAGTCAGCGGCACCGATCTGGCCAACGCTTTGGGGGTTGGCGTGGAGGCCGCGTATAAGGCCGTGATGAAGCCGACGGAAGGAACCATTCTGACCGTTTCCCGCATTGCCGGCGAAAAGGGCAAAGCGGCGGCAGCCATTGACGACGACGTGGTTTATGTATGGAGCGCGATTTGCAAGGGCGCTGCCGAAGCGCTGGAAAAAACACCGGAGCTGCTGCCCGTACTGAAAAAGGCGGGAGTAATCGATGCCGGGGGAAGAGGACTCTGTTATATTTTGGACGGAATGTTAAGCGTATTTAAGGACGGTACCATCATTCTGAATGAGGCGGACTCCTCAGAGGAGCAGACGGCTGAAACCGACTTTTTCAGAAACGCCGCCGCGGAATTCGATCAGGTCATCAACTTTACCTATTGCACCGAATTTATCGTGGGACGCGACCTTGAATGCAAGAAAGACCCGCAGGAGCTTCGCGGCTACCTGGAAAGCATCGGCGACAGCGTGGTTCTGGTGGACGACGACGACATTATCAAGGTGCATGTGCATACGGAAGAACCGGGCAACGCGCTGCAGGCGGCTCTGGTATTCGGCCAGCTGCTGACCGTAAAAATAGAAAATATGAAGGAACAGCACCGCAAGGCCGCAGAGGCAAATGAAGAGGCCAAGGCAAAAGCCGTGGCTTCCCTGGAACCTGCGGAGCCCGTCGATGAGGTCGGGTTTGTTTCCGTTGCCGCCGGAGAAGGCCTGAAAACCCTTTTCACCGACCTGGGCTGTACACACGTTGTCAGCGGCGGGCAAACCATGAATCCCAGTACAAACGACCTTCTCGCCGCGATTCTGGCGACTCCCGCAAAAACCGTTCTGATCCTGCCGAACAACAAGAACATTATTATGGCGGCCGAACAGACCATTCCGCTTGTGAACGACCGCAAGGTAATCGTGCTGCCCACCCGCACGATCCCGCAGGGTCTTTCCGCCATGCTCGCCTACGATCCGGACGCAAGCACGGAAGTAAATACCGTCTCGATGATGGAGGCCGCATCCAACGTCTCGACCGCTTCCGTCACCTTCGCCGCGCGCGACTCCGAATTCGGCGGCCACAAAATCAAGGCGGGCGACATTCTGGGTCTGAACAATGGCAAGCTGGAACTGATCGAAAAGGATATTGTCCATACTTGCAGCAAACTGACGCGCTCCATGATTACCCGCGGAACTTCGTTCATCACTGTTATTTACGGGGCGGACGTTACGGAGGAACAGGCAAACGAAGCTTATAACCGAATTAAAGCCAAAGTCGGCAACGAAACCGAGGTTACGCTCGTCAACGGCGGCCAGCCAGTATATTATTTTATTGTTTCCATTGAATGATGCGTTCTTTATTTGAAAGAAATATCCGCGACCTGAAGGGCGTCGGCGAAAAGCGTGCCAAGCTGTTTGAAAAGCTCGGTGCGCCGACCGTCGGCGCTCTGCTGCGTCTGTACCCCCGTACCTACGAAGATCTAAGCCACCCTTATCCGATCCGCCTGGCCCCGCTGAACGAGCCTTGTGCCGTGCGGGCGACCGTTCTGGAACGGCCGAAGGAAACGAGAATCCGCGCCGGAATGATGATCTGCAAGGTAACGGTCACCGACGGCGAAAGCGATATGGAGCTTACCTATTTCAACAACCCCTATCTCTCTTCCATGCTGAAGGCGGACGAGGAATACGTATTTTACGGAAAGGTAACCGCCAATTTTTTGAAACGGGAAATGACCACGCCGGAATTTGTGCGCGCAGCGGTCAGCCCCCCTATCCGGCCCGTTTATCATCAGACGCTGGGACTGACCAGCCGGATGATCGAAAACGCGGTCAGAAGCGCCCTTGATCTGCTGCCGGACAGGATACGCGACCCGATTCCGGAAGCAATCCGCGAAAAGTACGGGCTTTGCCCATTGCGGTTCGCGCTGGAAAACATCCACCTGCCGCAGAATATGGAGGCGGTGGAAACCGCCCGAAAGCGCTTGGTTTTTGAAGAACTGCTCATTCTGCAGCTGGGCCTGCTCCGGCTGAAGGGCCGCACCCGCTCCGTAAGCCCCCTGAGGCTTGAGCACGACTGTTCCGAACGTTTTTACGGCTTACTCCCCTTTGAGCCAACACAGACCCAGCGAAGGGCCGTAAAAGAAGCCGTAATGGATATGATGAGCGGATTCCCGATGAACCGGCTGATCCAGGGAGACGTCGGCTCCGGAAAAACCGCGGTCGCGGCGGCCCTTTGTTACTGCGCCGTTGGAAACGGGATGCAGGCGGCGCTGATGGCACCCACGGAAATTTTGGCGCAGCAGCACTACGCTTCCCTGTCCGCCCTGCTGCGGGACACGCGCGTCGCGCTGCTGACCGGCTCGATGCCGGCTGCGAAAAAGCGGGAGATTCTGCAGGAACTGCTGGACGGAGAGATCCAGCTTGTCATCGGCACACACGCCCTTCTTTCCGAAAACGTCGCGTTCCGGCGCCTGGGCTTGGTGATCACGGACGAACAGCACCGTTTCGGCGTGGCGCAGCGTGCGGCTCTCGCCTCCAAGGGCGACCACCCACATATGCTTGTCATGAGCGCCACCCCCATTCCGCGCACGCTCGCGCTGATGATCTACGGCGACCTCGATATTTCGATTCTGGACGAGCTTCCGCCCGGCCGACAGAAAATAGACACCTATGCGATTACAAGCGATAAACGCCTGAGGGCGTTCCGTTTTATCCGGAAGCATATCGACGAAGGCAGACAGTGCTACATCATCTGCCCGATGATCGACGAAGGCCAGAACGATATGGCGAGCGTGAACGAATACTCCGAAAAAGTAAGGACCCAGTGGCTTCCCGATTATCCGGTCGGCGTGCTTCACGGAAAAATGAAGTCCAGGGAAAAAGAAGCCGTTATGACGGATTTTGCACAAGGAAAAATCGCGGTGCTGATTTCCACGACCGTGGTGGAGGTCGGCGTGGACGTACCGAACGCGGTTGTGATGCTGATCGAAAACGCGGAGCGGTACGGCCTTTCCCAACTGCACCAGCTGCGCGGGCGCGTAGGGCGCGGAAAATACAAATCCACCTGCATTTTAATATCGGACGCACAGAACGAAGAAACCGTCGCGCGGCTGAAAACCATGTGCGCGACCAACGACGGCTTTCAGATTGCGGAGCAGGACCTGAAGCTGCGCGGCCCCGGCGATTTCTTCGGCCACAGGCAGCACGGACTGCCGGAGCTGAAGATCGCCGACATGGTCCATGATATGGACCTGCTGAAAGAGGCCCAGTCCGTCGCGCGGGAAATTCTGAGCATGGACGCCAAGCTGGAGTCCCCGCAGCACAGGGGCCTGCGTGCGGAAGTAAAACAGCTGTTTGAAAACAGAGCCGATTAAAGATAACTGCGCGGGACTTTTTAGTTCCGCGCAGTTTATTTTTACAAATTGATAGATTTCTCCTTTCTGAAACGAATATAGTATTGAGCGCTCAAAAAGACACAGGAAAGTGCGGTAGAAAAGGAGACGATATATTGCATGTAAAAACAATCAATCACACCAATTTCATCAGCCTGCTGCGAAAAAAAGACGAGCGTGCGCTTGAGTACGTCATTGACACCTATGGCGGGCTAATCAAAGCCATCGTCCAAAAGCATCTTTTTGCTTTTCCGGATAAATGTGAGGAATGTATGGATGATATTCTGTTGGCCGTATGGAACCAAATCGATCATTTTGATCCGGAAAAAAACAATTTTGCCGGCTGGTTGGCGGCCGTGTGCAAATACAAAGCGACTGACTATAAACGCAGATATTACAAACAACTGTCCGAGTCCCCCCTCTCCGATGAAGCTGTAAGTACACAGTACAATCCGGAAGAGGATCTCTTCACACAGGAAATCAGCGAAAAAACGCAAAGCCTCTTGCAGTATTTGACTGATGACGATCAAAAATTATTCTGGGACCGCTATGTAAAAGACGAGTCCCCGGAGCAGCTTGCTGAAAAAAGGAAGATCAAGGTCTCCGCCCTATATAATCGGCTTTCCCGTGGCAAGAAAAAACTGAGACAATGCAGGGAGGAAAAATAATGAAAAATATCTATGATATCTTTAACGACATGAAGGTAGATACCACTGAGTACACGGTTGTCCCGCTGACCGAACTGGAAAAAGCGCGCATGAAGCGCAATTTCCACCACACCGTAAAAGCCCCCGGCCACAGCGCCCGGCGACGCTGGATGATTACCGCGGCCTGTTTGGCAATTGTGGTATCCTTTTCCCAGACTGCCTTTGCGCAAAGCATGATAGACGGTATCATTCAAAAAATCAGTCTGGGAACCAACACAGTCCTTCAGATGGACCCGTCCGTCCAGCAGGTATTTGACAAGGATGGCAGGCTGATTCCCCGGGATAAGCTTACACAATTGGGGGACAGCACCGTACTTTACGACGCCGAAGGAAACCGGATCGGCTCAATCGCAGAGCTGAAAAACGAGGGGCAAAGCAACGACGACGGCATGATAATCGAGAAGGATATTAAGAACGCGGTTGCTCAGGTGAACTTCCAGCCCAAGCTGCCAAAGCAGCTTCCGGCGGGCTACGTGTTTGATCATGCCGTATTATATAAGGACAACAACGGAAAAGCAAGCGGCGATTACTGTGATCTGGTATATCATAACGGCGAAAAGAAGCTCTATATATCCCAGCGCCGTATTTCACCGGAAACCGCCTATGTCGGCGGCACAGACGGTACGCTGGAAAAGCTGAAAATCAACGGGCATACCGCCGCTCTGATTGACGGAAACGGCAGCATAGAATGGGAAGCGGACGGAGTGAGCGTTGCCATATCCAATGGCAGCAAAGATCTGACCCGTGAAGATCTCATCGCCTTCGCACAGTCCTTCTCATAAAAAAGCGGAACATGACGCCGCAGTAAAATACGGCCCGGTGTCCTGTTGAACACCGGGGCCGTATTTTTTGCACACTTATCGGAATCTTTTGGACTGCGGGGGCTCCACCGGGACAATGTCATTGAACACCGCGTAATTTTTGGCGGTGATTTTCCGGTCGACATGGATGGAGCCGAAAAACCATTTCTCGAATTTGACCTGCTTGACCAGCTGCTCGAAATATGCCTCCAGCTGATTGGTGCTTTCCTTGGGATTCACCGTATGGGACATCACCCTCGGCGCCGGTTCATGGGTCAGAATATAGTCAACCGCCATATCAACCGCGGAAAGGTTTCTGACGCCCTCGCGCATCTCTTCCATGCTCGGCATTTCGTGCTCCCACCATTTCCCCGCGGCAATGCGTATCTGCTTTTCCGTACTTTCCCCGCCGCCGAACACAAACAGCTTCTTCCCTTCTATGGTATAGACCTGTCCGCGCATAAGATGGTACAGGTTTCCGCTGATATTCTGCACGCGGCCGCCGTTCCACTCCGTCACGGGGTACTGCTCCAGCAAATCGAAATTTTCATGGGTTCCGTCAAGGAAAAGAATGTTGTATTTTTTCTTGCCCAGCCTTTTCAGATTCTTCTCCTCTTTCGGGCCGCCGTCCCATAGAAAGCCGAAATCACCGCATACAATCAGTGTGTCACCCTTCTTCAGCTTTTTGACCTGACCCGAGTCAAAACGACATATTTCGCCGTGAGTATCCCCTGTTATGTAAATCACTGTAATTCCCCCATCAAATCTTACAATTTAATTACATTTCCAAACTGCCCTTTATCTTTTACAGAAATGCTGTTATACTAGTCTACGGGTCTGTACATCCCTGATAATTGATCAAACTTTACACATATAATATCACATCGGAGGAAAAAGTTCCATGAAAAAAATGCGCCAATTCCTGTCTGTTTCCATCCTTCTGATTCTGGTTCTGGTTTCGCCCGTCAGGGCGGGCGCGGCTACCTTTAATATTGATTTTGAACCGAATTCCGCCGCCGTTGAGCTGGTCAATCTGGACACAGATACCGTCGTTTATCAGAAAAACGCAAACGAGCGCCGGGAGCCGGCTTCCACCACCAAAATTATGACCTTTATCGTTGCCAGCGAACATATTAAGGACCTGGAAGGGACGAAAATAACGATTACCAAAGAAGTCATGGACACGCTTCTCGGAACGGGCAGTTCTATGTCCAATATCAAGGTCGGCGACGAGCTGACCGCCCTTCAGCTGATGAACTGCATGCTGGTTCCGAGCGGAAACGACGCGGCGCTGTTTCTGGCGGACTATGTGGGAAAGGGAGATATCGACGCCTTTGTCGATATGATGAACGCGAAGGCAAAGGAGTTAGGCTGTACCGGAACGCACTTCACCAACCCGCACGGCCTTCACGACGAGAATCACTACACAACGGCGCACGACCTTTATTTGATGACGAAATACGCGATGACTCTGCCGCACTTTACCGAAATCACCTCACAGGCGCGCGCTTCCTACAAACCGGTGGGCGGTCCGGAGGCGGGAACTCTGCGTACCCTTTCCACCACCAACCTGCTGATCGACAAAAACACGGGAAGCCAGTATTACTACCAGTACGCGCGCGGCATTAAAACGGGCCATACCGACGAGTCGGGCTACTGTCTGGTTTCTTCCGCCACCGCAGAGGGCTACAGCTACCTGTGCGTCGTGCTCGGCGCGCCTTCCGTAGACGCGAACGGCAAACAGATCAAAACGCGCGGCGAGCTGATTGATTCGAAAAAGCTTTACCAGTGGGCATTTAAAAATCTGGAATTGAAAAATATACTGAACAGCGAG
>UREO01000155.1 GCA_900546895.1 uncultured Oscillospiraceae bacterium | reverse complement strand
GACCTGAACGGGATCGAACCGTCGACCTCCGCGTTGCGAACGCGGCGCTCTCCCAGCTGAGCTACAAGCCCAAATATTTCCATTTATGGGAATTTATATCAAATTGATGAGATAATCAAACTTAAGTATTTAGGGCCCGCCCGAAGCATGACTTGCTCTCCCAGCTGAGCTACAAGCCCATAAAAAATTTTAATAATAACAGGTTGCTTGCTTTGATAGTGCTGAGCCTGACATGGTTTTACGAACAATCCTCGGCCTTACAAATGCGAACCGTACACTCTCATTCTCGCAACGAAAGCTATTATATCATGTTGGCGGGGCGATTTCAACTGTTATTTTTAATTTTATTTGATCTTATTTCCAATTAGGCGTGTCGCAAATGGATTGAAACGTGATTTAGGCTCAGTGAGAAGACAAAGTATCGGGAAAGTGGCATTTCAGTGGTTAAAAGCTGGTACAATAGGCGATAAAAATGCTAAAAACCGCAGTGCGGTATGTTTTGGCGAATTTATATAGTTGGCAATCTGGAAGTCGAGAGATCCCAGATTCGGGCCGAAATTCAAATCGAAAACAGACTCATAATACCAAAATTGCACCCAAAATACTGCCTGAGGCTTTCGCCCAGACAGCATTTTGGGTTGCAATCTGAACCCTGATTTCAGGCTTTATGGTTCCTTACGTATTGGCCGATTTTTTTGTCCTGTGTGGAGATGTGCTGAATCAGCCAGTTGATCACCATTTGATTCGCGTTAATGATAACGGCGATATTTCCGCCGGACCTGGCGTATTCATCTTTCAGCTTCGCCAGTTCCGCGATAAAGTTGGTATGAAGCTTCTTTTGTGTTTCGTATTCTGGATAATGAATGCTCAGCATGTATTTTTCCTCGTCGCGAAAATGCATCTTTGTGTATTTATCCAGAAAATCCAGCATTTGTGCGATGAATTCTTTCGCCTTGCCGTTTTTTCCGGCGTCAAACAGCTGGTTTGCCTTTTCAAACCAAATCTTGTGCTGCTGATCAATTAAGTCTACTCCTACGGATAAATCCTCCGTCCATCCCATAGCCATAAATAACATACCGCCCTTCTGTAAAATTTGCTATATTCTTCCATTATTATATAGTTTTTGCGGCCTTCGTTCAATCCTTCCTTGAAACTATTTTTTTGAGGGCGCTTTTTCCATGGAAAGGGCATATTTGCAGAATTCCTTCATACAGCACAGCTCACATTTCGGACTGCGCGCGGTGCAGACCGCACGGCCGTGCAGGACGAGCCGGTGGCAGAAATCGTTGGATTCCTCCGGCGGAAGGATGGCGCGCAGCTGTTTTTCCACCTTGAAGGGCTCTTTGCCTTCGCTGAGGCCGATTTTTCCGCAGATACGGATACAGTGCGTATCGGTAACGACGGCGGGTTTGTGGTAAATGTCTCCGACAACCAGATTGGCGGTTTTTCTGCCCACGCCCGGCAGACGGGTAAGCTCCTCAATGCTGTCCGGCACCACGCCGTTGTATTCCTCCTTCAGCATTCGGCACATGCCGAAGATGTCGCGCGCCTTTGTCTTATAAAGCCCGCAGGAATGAATCAACTCCTCAATTTCCTCTACGGTGCCTTCTGTAAAGGCTTCCAGGGTCGGAAAGCGAGCAAACAGCGCGGGCGTTACAAGGTTGACCCGCGCGTCGGTACACTGCGCGGACAGCCGGGTCGCGATTAAAAGCTGCAGCGGATTGGTATAGGTCAGGGAGCAAACCGCCCCCGGGTATTCCTTCTTTAGCGCTTCCACCGCAAGAGCGGCACGCTGCTTTTTTGTCATAATGAATCCCTCCTGTTTCGTGATCGTCACGATGCCTGATTCTCTTTTATTTTATAGGAAATATTGCAAAAGTACAAGTTGACAAGGACAGGATTATCAAATATCATGTTATAAATGAATCTTATACAATTCCATTTCAGTTTGCAAGACAAAACGCGTTCCTAGCCCCAAGGCGGGGGAGGAACGCAGCCTTGCTGCAGAATCGACTGGAAATGCTGTATTATGGAAGGCGGAGAAAATATGAGCAGATCGCAGCTGAAAATGCTGGCAGTAGTTACCATGCTGATCGATCACGTCGGCGCAATTTTTTTTCCGTCCGTTCCGCTTTTTCGTATCATTGGGCGGCTTTCCTTTCCACTTTTTTGCTTTTTTATCTCGGAGGGACTCCTTTACACCTCCAGCATTAAGAGCTATCTGACGCGTTTTTTTTTCTTCTCGCTGATTTCCGAAGTTCCGTACGATCTGGCGTTCCACGGAACGATGTATTACCCGCAGAGCCAGAACATATTTTTTACGCTTTTTCTCGGCCTTGCGGCAATTGCGATCCTACACACTTATCTCATTGCCCGGCCGGCCCCGGCGGTGCTCCTTGCCGTCGCCTGCGCACTGCTTGCCGAAGTGCTCCATGCGGATTACGGATGGTTCGGTGTGGTCCTGATTATCATCTTCTACTGCTTTAAAAACTACAGGACGAGGGGCGTGTTGATGTTTACCGTTTTCAATGCCGGCTACAGCCTGCTGACGGGTTCGATCAAATTCTATGCCGCGCTGGCGGGGTTTCCGATTCTTGCTTACAATGGTAAGAAGGGAAAATGGAACTGGAAATATTTCTTTTATGCTTTTTACCCGGTGCACCTGCTGATCCTGTATCTAGTGCATAAGGTTGCGTTTTAACACACGAAAGTGTATAATGAACAATAAAATACTCTGGGAAAGGGAATGAAGAAAATGTACAGTGATATGATGGACTCCATCGGCTTTGTTTCTCAGGCGGACCCCGCAGTCGGCGCGGCGATGAAAGAGGAATTGAAGCGCCAGCAGCGCAATCTTGAAATGATTGCTTCTGAAAATCTTGTTTCACCTGCGGTAATGGCCGCAATGGGCAGCATTTTGACGAATAAATATGCCGAAGGCTATCCCGCGAAACGGTATTACGGCGGATGCCAGTATGTCGACGTCGTGGAAAACCTTGCGCGTGACCGCGCCTGCGAGCTTTTTCATGCGGAATACGCCAACGTACAGCCCCATTCCGGCGCTCAGGCCAACATTGCCGTCTATTATGCACTGCTGAACCCGGGAGACACCATCATGGGCATGAGCCTTGCCGAAGGCGGCCATCTGACTCACGGTTCTCCGGTCAACATTTCCGGAAAATATTTTCACTTCATTCCCTACGGGGTTAATTCCGAAACAGGACGGATCGATTACGACAAGCTCTATGAAACGGCTGTCAAAGAAAAGCCTAAAATGATTGTGGCCGGTGCGAGCGCGTACCCGCGCACCATCGACTTCAAGCGCTTTCGTGAAATCTGCGACGCCTGCGGGGCGTATCTGATGGTGGACATGGCGCACATTGCGGGCCTTGTCGCCGCGGGCATGCATCCAAGCCCGGTGGAGTGGGCGGATATCGTCACCACAACGACTCACAAGACTCTGCGTGGCCCGCGCGGCGGATTGATCCTGTGCCGTGAGAAGTACGCAAAGGCAATAGACAAGGCCATTTTTCCCGGAACACAGGGAGGCCCGCTGATGCATGTGATCGCCGGTAAGGCGGTCTGTTTGGGCGAAGCGCTCAAACCGGAGTTTCAGGATTACGGCCGCAGAATCGTGGAAAACGCCTCCGCTCTTGCGGACGGCCTGCTGAAACGCGGCGTAAAGCTTGTCAGCGGCGGAACCGACAACCATCTGATGCTGGTGGACCTGAGCGGCCTGGAGCTGACCGGCAAGGAACTGGAGCACCGCCTTGATACCGTGTATATCACGGCCAACAAAAACACGGTGCCGAACGAGCAGCGCAGCCCGTTCGTTACCAGCGGCGTGCGTCTGGGCACGCCGGCGATTACGACACGCGGGTTGAACACCGGGGATATGGACATCATCGCCGAATGCATCAGCCTTGCGATCCATGATTTTGAAGCAAGCGAGGACAAAATCCGCGGGATGGTCACGGGGATCTGCGACCGGTATCCGCTGTACGAATAATTTATTGAAGTCAGGTGGGGTGGTTACAATATGGCAGCGCCTTTGGCGGACCGGCTGCGCCCGCAGAAGCTGGACGACCTTGTCGGCCAGCACCATCTTCTGGGGGAGGGCAAGGCCCTTCGCCGGATTATCGATTCGGGGGAAATCCCCAATATGATCTTTTACGGGCCGTCGGGCATCGGGAAGACCACGCTTGCCTCCATTATTGCAAAGCAGACGAAGCGGGCCCTTTACAAGCTGAACGGTACGACCGCGTCCACGGCGGATATCCGCGGGGTGGTCGAACAGCTTGACACGCTCGCCGCACCGAACGGAATCCTGCTTTACCTTGACGAGATTCAGTATTTTAATAAAAAGCAGCAGCAGACGCTGCTGGAATTCATAGAAAACGGGCAGATCACCCTGATTGCCTCTACGACGGAAAATCCGTATTTCTATGTATACAATGCCATTCTCAGCCGGTCGACGGTGTTTGAATTTAAGCCGGTGGAAAAAGAGGATGTGCTCCCGGCTGTCCGGCGTGCGTTTGCTTTTATGGAGCAGGAGCAGGGGAGGCCCGTCTCTGTTGAGAAGGAGGTGGAGGAGTACATTTCCTCCGCCTGCGGCGGGGATGTGCGCAAAGCGATGAACGCGGTGGAGCTCTGCGTGCTTTCCGGTGAGGAAAAGGACGGTGTCTGCCATGTGTCGCTTCCGCTTGCCAGAGAGCTTACCCAGCGCAGCGCGCTCCGGTATGACCGAGCGGGGGACGAGCACTACGATATCCTCTCCGCGTTCCAGAAGTCCATGCGCGGCTCCGACCCGGACGCCGCCGTCCACTACCTGGCGCGCCTGCTTGTGGCGGGCGACCTGCCGTCCATCTGCCGAAGGCTGATGGTCTGCGCCTGTGAGGACGTTGGGCTGGCCTACCCGCAGATTATCCCGATCGTCAAAGCTGCGGTGGACGCTGCGATGCAGGTCGGGCTGCCGGAAGCGAGGATTCCGCTTGCGGACGCGGTCATCCTTGTGTGCAGCGCACCAAAGTCCAATTCCGCTTATTGCGCCGTCAACGCCGCAATTGCCGACATAGAAAAAGGCAGAATCGGGAATATTCCCCGCCGGCTTCAGAATAAACATTATGATGGGGAGGACAACTCGCACAAGGGGCAGTTTTATCAATATCCCCACGATTATCCGAACAAATGGGTTGCCCAGCAATACCTGCCCGACGAGTTGAAGGACGTTCATTATTATGAATACGGACATAATAAAACGGAGCAGGCTTTCCTGCAGTATTGGAGTAAAATAAAGGGGAATAATATCTGAAAATTGTGTGAATTGTGTCTGAATTCAGGAGTTTGCGCTTGTATCGGCCGCATGAGAGTGATATGATTGAGACAAAGGAAACGGGGGGCGTTATCAATATGAAAAATGAGGTTCTTTTTAATTTAACATACGGAATGTACGCCATCGGCGTCAAGGATGAAAAAAAGGCCTCCGCCTGCATTGTCAATACGGTCATTCAGGTGTGCAACACACCGAACATGATTGCCGTTAGTATGAACCACGACAATTACAGCCATGACTGTATCGTCAAAAGCGGGCTTTTTACCGTATGCGTTTTATCGGAGGATACTTCCGGCGCCGTCATCGGCGCGCT
Source organism: uncultured Oscillospiraceae bacterium (assembly GCA_900546895.1). GTDB lineage: Bacteria > Bacillota > Clostridia > Oscillospirales > Acutalibacteraceae > Caproiciproducens. The sequence continues at coordinate 1,498 of UREO01000155.1, read as the reverse complement.
GGGCTTCAATTCCGGCCGCGATACGGATAAGCTGAACAACGTTCATCATAAAATTTTGGCGGAGGGCGTGCCCGTCATCAAGGAAAATATCTGCTGCTGGCTTCTCTGCCGTGTGGTAAGCAGCGCGGAGTCGCCGACCCACACGATTTTTGTCGCGGAAGTGGTCGCCGGCAGCGACGAGTCCAGGGGCGTGCCGATGACCTACGATTATTACCACAAGGTGATTAAGGGCAAGGCGCCGAAAAACGCGCCGACCTATCAGAAGGAGCAGCCGGCTGACGATAATAACGACGGGGAAAGCTGGATCTGTACCGTCTGCGGTTACGTATACAACGATCCGGATATTTCCTTCGAGGAGCTTCCGGACGACTGGGTCTGTCCCATCTGCGGCGCGCCGAAGTCGGCGTTCAGAAGAAAATGACAAAAGCTTTCTCAGAACCTGTCCGGTTTTCGGGCGGGTTCTTTTTGTTTACCGCTGCTTTTTAAATACGGTCAGAAAGCTTTTGGCCGCGGCGGAAAGCGTGCGGTCGTTTCGCCAGGTCGCCGTGATCTGGGTTTCCATCACGGGGCTGTCGATGATTTTGCACAGGCAATGCGGACTGCGGTAAAACGAGTCCATCGAATAAGGGACGACAGCGATGCCCAGCCCCGCGTTCGCCCACATCAGGGTTGTGCGGGAGTCGTCGTTCAGGCAGAAAATATCCGGCTGGAATCCGGCCGCCTTACAGGCGGATACAATCAGTTTTTCATAGCGCCGGTAAATAATCAGAGGTTTGCTTTTCAGGGATTCAAGGGAAATCCGGACGTCTTGTGCGCTGCTGAAATACTTTCGATCGCCGACCGCGATCATCGGCTCTTTTTCTAAGCTGAACCACGAGGTGTTTTCCGCGTGAAACGGGGTGCGGATGACCGCGATTTCAATGACGCCGCCCGCCAGAAGCTCGATTATCTGAAAGGTGTTCCCCTCGTGAAGCTCAAAGTTCACTTCCGGATACAGCTTGGCGTATTCCGTGATCCGCGGGTCAAGCAGGGGAAGAAAGGAGGAGGAAGTGACGCCCAGCCGCAAGGTCCCCTTCATCTTTTCCCCGTACTCGCCCAGTTCGCGCGCGGCGGCGTCGGCCAGTTCCAGAATATTGCCCGCGCGCTTGTAAAGAATAACTCCAGCGTCCGTCAGCGTGACGTGCCGCGCACCGCGCTCCACCAGCTTAACGCCCAGCTCCGTTTCCAGAAGCTGAAGCTGATGGCTCAGCGGCGGCTGGGAGATATGCAGCTTTTTCGCGGCCGCGCTGATACTGCCTTCCTCACAGATTGCCACAAAATAGGTAAGACGTTTCAAATCCATCCTTTTTTCCTCCGAAATCTATATGGAATCGGTATGGGAAATAGATAAAATCAATATTATTCATATGGGTATCAATATGCTATAATAATACACGAAATTCACAAGATAGAACCTGTCTCTTATACACATCTCCGAGCCCACGAGACATGCGCAGAT
>UREO01000154.1 GCA_900546895.1 uncultured Oscillospiraceae bacterium | reverse complement strand
ATAAAATGCAAGGAGTGATTTTATGGAAAAGCCAGATTTCATAACAGCACTAAAGAATATCAAGTATAGAAAATCGTTGGCTGACAGAAGGGGAAGTATCAATGGTGTCAATCTGGTGACAATTGATTTAGCCATTGAAGCCCTTGAAAAGCAGATGCCGAAGAAGCCAATCGCAAATATATCGGATGTTCCTGTTCGGATCGACCATGTTATGTTCAGAGCGGGGATTCCATTTTATACTTGCTTAATATGCGGAACACCTACGGCGCCCACACAGCAATATTGTATGGAATGCGGTCAGCGCTTCGATTGGAGAAAAAGCGGTGGATGAGGAACCTTCGTGCCGCCTTTTCCGGCTGCGCACCGGTTATTTGCCGGAGAGTGACGTCCATCCATACGCAGAGACGCAAATAATAGCAATGGCACTCACAAATCAAGGCGGGTGCCATTGCTTATTAACTTAGAGGGGGGTATATGAAACGACCTGAAATTTATTTGAGCTCTCGAAAGGAGACGCTCCATACTATGATTTTAAGGGACAGCTTGTCAATATGAGATACAAAAATATTCATGCGGCATCCTACTAATAAAACAATGGCGTTCACTCATGAAAGCAAGCGCCAGCGACGATTCCTCGATTAAAACCACCAACGGCGGCGACGGCAACGGCATCCGCACCAGCCGCACCTGCGCCAGCGACGATTCCAGGACATACTCTGATCACTCCTTTCCATAAGGAGATATGACATAATATGAATTCTTTGAAAGGCTTGTCAATATGAAATATCAGGATATTTATACGGCATTGCCAGCTGACAGCCAGGGGGCTTCGGAGTAATCCGAAACCACTCATTTTTTATGATCGTGTTTGTTCTTTACCGGTTTTAGAAAAACGACAATGCAGCCCAGTATTAGTCCGAGAAGCATCGACAGTATAAATTTCACAGATAGCACAACTCCTTTATAGCATTATTGTACTCTTTTTTTCAAAATTTGGAACCTCTGATTTATTAGCATGTCTTTTTTCTAATTATAAATTCACGGAAACGGCAAGAATAAAACGTGCAGGGATTTTAATCTGGAAGGTCTGTCGTTTTATCTTATTCAAATATTATAAATCAATTGAACATAATGCCTTCACAATTACGTGATATATTTACAGTAACGATTAAGGAGGCATTTTATATGATGATAATGATCGGCATGATTTTAGCCTTATCGGCGATAACATATTTCAGTATAAAAAATCAAAGCTCGAATGTGGCATATGTGAAAATTCGTCCTGATGAAATAGAACTTCTAAACGAAAGATTTGCTGATGGTGAGATAAGTTATGAAGAATATCAAACAGCAAGGAATCAACTGCTGAAATAGCGGCTCGGGGAATCCAGGCACCGGCGCAGCAGGCAAGAGATACCGCATAAGTGAAAGCCGTATCGGAAGGGAATCCGATGCGGCTCTTTTCTTGGAAATCATTTCTTTCAGGCACCGGGTGTTCTGAAGCGGCGAAATCCACCCGGCTATCGCTGATCGCTGATTAACGCGTCGCTGTTGTTAGAACTGAGCGTTGCCAACGGATCATAGGGAGCGCCGGTAGTGGTTCCGACCAGCAATGCAATATCAACCGCGTTTATCGGAATCCCCCAGGAATTTCCTGAAAAGAAAAAGATTGCTCTGTCTACGACCCATCCACGGGTATTATAAACAATATTGTTGATGATGTTTCCCGTCGAATTGGGATTTAAATAAGCCGGTTGTCTCAAAGAATAAAAAATATTGTCCTGTACTTTTAAATTCGTTACATTGCTCTGTGTTAAAAATCCGCGGTTTACAACCCAATCGCTTGACGGCCCCGCCTGTGGGGGACCAAAGATTACGCTGTTTAACAGCGCATGATTTGTACCGGCAAATTGTATAAACACCACAGCGTAGGGATTGTCGCTGGTGATGGTCAATCCATCGATCGTTATTCCTGTTCCCGTAACCAGAAAAGCAAGTACCTCCGCCTGCAAAATGATGGATGTGTTTGGATAGCCTTTTACGGTCACATTTGCTTTGTTAATGGTTATCGTTGAAGTGATGGGATAAGTTCCGCTTAGGATATGCAGGGTGCCTGTCGGCGATACCGCCGTCAAACCTTGTTGTATTGTGCCAAACGGAGCGGCTTGTGTCCCGTCACCGCCGACAGCGCCCGCCTGAACGTACACTTCAAACGGATTTGGCTGGACGGTGCCGGTAGGTCCGGTTGGGCCGGTATCGCCGGTGGGTCCGGTATCGCTCGTCGGTCCGGTCGGTCCCGTGTCGCCAGTAGGTCCCGTTGGCCCGGTATCTCCTGTGGCGCCACCCTGAGGGCCTGCCGCACCGGTCGGGCCGGTAGGCCCGGTTGGCCCGGTTGGTCCGGTGGAGCCTGTCGATCCGGTTGGCCCGGCATCGCCCGTTGCTCCTCCCGCAGGTCCGGTTGGTCCGGTATCTCCCGTGGGGCCGGTTGGGCCGGTCACGGTGCTTGCCGCACCCGTCGGGCCTGTTGGACCAGTTGGACCTGTAGGGCCTGTATCTCCGGTTGCTCCTGTCGGGCCGGTCACGGTGCTTGCCGCACCCGTTGGTCCGGTGGGACCTGTAGGGCCTGTATCTCCGGTTGCTCCTGTCGGGCCGGTCACAGTGCTTGCCGCACCCGTCGGTCCGGTGGGACCAGTTGGACCGGTGGGTCCGGTGTCTCCGGTTGCTCCTGTCGGGCCGGTCACGGTGCTTGCCGCGCCCGTTGGTCCAGTGGGACCTGTAGGGTCTGTATCTCCGGTTGCGCCTGTCGGGCCGGTCACGGTGCTTGCCGCGCCCGTTGGTCCAGTGGGACCAGTGGGACCTGTAGCGCCTGTGTCTCCGGTTGCACCTGTCGGGCCGGTATCTCCTGTAGGCCCGGAACCGGAAATATCGTCTTCCACCACCACAAGCGTTGCAGTCAGCGGCACATTTGGTGAGTAGAATACGGTTCCTGTACTGGCATTGACGAGCGAAACCGTAGTGCCCGGTACAGTCACATCAATAATTCCGATTCCTACGACTTCTCCGGTTTTTATTGGGGAATTGCCTTCCAGAAATTCGCCCTGTGAGGAGGACAGGGCAAATACCGCTCCGTTTGTAGAGGAGGCTGACTGTGTTGCAACCCACCAATCGATCACATATCTTCCGGTTTCAGAAAAAGTAAGGAAGCCTGTCAAGTTGTTGTAGCTGATATTTCCCGCCGAATAGACTGTGCTGTCGAAAATGACGTTTGACCCCATAGCCACTGATCCGTCTGCTAAACGTTCTATTTGTAATGCGATGTTACTCACTTTATATCACCGTTCATCAATAAATTTGGAAAACAAATTGGATATTGACAAAAATATCTGTTTCCTCACCCTATAATATTTGAACCGTGAGAGCATCGTGCAAGATGCGAAAGGAAATCCCGGCCCTTTTGAATTCGTCTCTTTCAGTCCGGCCTGACCGCGGCCGTAAAGACGCGTGAAATATTCAGGAGAAGTTGTTATTTCCCGTTAAATGATTTATAATAAAAAAAACACTGTCCATCTGTGCAAGGGGTTGCACAGCGGGTTCTCTGGAGGAAGCATGCGGAACAAATACGATAAATATAATATTGGAAAAGAAGTCGGACGGGCTGTACGGCGTGCCGTGCGCTCCGGCAATTTTGAAGAAATCGGCCGGGCGGTGGATAAAAAAGTCCGGAAGTTTACCGGTGATGGCGAGGAAGACCTTCGCGGCCGGAACGATGCGGGTCAGCGCCCGGCTTATACCTACGGACAGGCATCGCCCAATACGCGGGCTGCCTATCAGGGAACGTCCGTCCGTACCGCGTTCCGAAGCAGGATGCCGGGGGGGATTTCCGGCCTCGTCTTTGCAATTGTCGGTGCCAGTGTGGGGATTCCGATGCTGATTGCGGACATTTCTGTTCTTATGGTGGGCGTTACCGGATATATGACTTTATCGGATTTTGCCGTGGCCTTTTCCGTTTTAATGCCCATTACGCTGGGCGTTTTCGGCATGATGGGCTATGGAATCGCCCTGCGCCGCCGTGCGCGCCGCTTTACGCGGTACCGCGAGGCGATGGGCAGCGCAGCTTTCTGCACAGTGGCCAAGTTGGCCGACACAGCCGGAGTAACGCAGGAACGCGCGAAGAAAGACCTCAAAAAAATGATTACCAGCGGCGCATGTCCGCAGGGGCATTTGGACCGTGAGGAGACCTGCTTTATGGTGGACGACAAGACGTACGGCGAGTATCTGGAAGCGGAGAGGGCCTATGCCGCCCGCACGGAAGCCGCGCGGACACAAGAAGCGAAGCAGGCGGACCCGAAGGAATCGGAGCTTGCGGCTGTCAGGGAAGAGGGCAACGGGTATCTGCAGCAGATTCGCGCCGTAAACGACGCTTTGCCGGGCGAGGTGATTTCCGGAAAGCTGGACCGGCTTGAAAACGTGACGGCCCGTATTTTTGAGTGTGTGCGGAAGCATCCCGAAAAGCTGCCGGATATCCGCCGGTTTATTCGTTACTATATGCCCACGACCCTAAAGCTGGTGAAGTCTTACGAGGAGTTTGAAACGCAGCCGGTGCAGGGGGAAAATATTACCAAGGCCAAGGAAGAAATCGAGCGGGCGCTGGATACGGTTAACAGAGCCTTTGAAAACCTGCTGGATACCCTGTTTGCCGACGACGCGCTTGACGTTTCCGCGGATATTTCCACGCTGGAAACCATGCTCAAACAGGAGGGCCTGACCGGCAGCGACTTTGCAAAAGAGCCGGACGAAAGCAAACTGTCTTAAAAGGAATCCGAGAGATAAAGAATTATAAATTGGTATGGAGGATTTACCATGAATCAAAATGAGATCCCCGCTCCTGAGCTTACTCTTGACCCGGCTCCCGGGCAGCCCGTTTCCGCACAGACGATTCTTGCGCAGACGGTTCCCGCGCAGGGCGCCGCCCCGGAACCGCAGCTTACTCCTGCCGAACAGAAGATGGTGGCGGATTTCGCCGAGAAGATCGACCTGACGAACAGCAACCAGATTCTCCAGTACGGCGTGGGGGCCCAGAAAAAGATGGCCGATTTTTCCGAAAACGCGCTGGAAAATGTTCGTACCAAGGATTTGGGCGAAGTCGGGAAGATGCTCTCCGGCGTAGTGGCAGAGCTGAAAAGCTTTGAGGTTGATGAGGACGATAAAGGCTTTTTCGCGCGTTTTAAACGCGGCGGCAATAAAATCATCGCCCTGAAAGCCCGTTATGCCAAGGCGGAAACCAATGTCGACCAGATCTGCGATGTGCTGGAAGCACATCAGGTACAGCTTTTAAAGGATATTTCCATTCTGGATAAAATGTACGAGGTTAATAAGACTTATTTCAAAGAGCTTTCCATGTATCTGCTCGCCGGGAAGCAGAAGCTGGAGCAGGTGCGCGTAAACGACCTTCCCGCCCTGCGGCAGAAAGCGCAGGCTTCCGGTCTGCCGGAGGACGCACAGGCGGCGAACGACCTGTCCAACATGTGCAACCGTTTTGAAAAGAAGCTGCATGATCTGGACCTGACCCGTATGGTATCCATTCAGATGGCGCCCCAGCTGCGCCTGATACAGAACAACGATCTGATTATGAGCGAAAAAATTCAGTCCACCATTGTCAATACTATCCCTCTGTGGAAAAGCCAGATGGTGCTGGCTTTGGGCGTGGAGCACTCCACACAGGCGGCCAAGGCCCAGCGCGAAGTTACGGATATGACGAACACCCTGCTGCGCAAGAATGCCGACGCGCTTAAAATGGCGACGATCGAAACGCAGAAGGAATCCGAGCGCGGCATTGTGGACATCGAAACGCTGAAGCATACCAACGAGACGCTCATCTCCACGCTGGACGAGGTCATGCAGATCCAGAAGGACGGCCGCGAAAAACGCACGCAGGCAGAGCAGGAACTCAGAAAGCTGGAGACCGACCTGAAGAACAAGCTCCTGCAGCTGCGCTGAATCCTTTTTATTAAATATGAAACGGCGGTTTGGCCCGAGGGGGCCGGGCCGCCGTTTCCTTTTACCCGGATTTTGTTACCTGTTGCGGGCGGAAATGCGACCGGACGGCGTTTTCCCCTTTCCATCCCGCCGCGAACCCGCTATACTATCTGCAGAGGGGGTGGTCAGGTGAAGATACGCATTGAGGTAGTCAATGATCTGGATGAGGATGAGGTGCTGATCCGCTGCGGCCGCGTGGACGACACCATTCAGAAAATACACCGCTATGTTCTGGAACAGTCCTCCCGGAACACCAAGATCACCTTTTTCAAACAGAATCAGGAATTCTATTTTTCGCTGGATGAGGTCCTGTTCTTTGAGACGGAGAAGGAGCATATTTACGCCCACACCGCGAACGACGCTTACCGGATTAAATACCGGCTGTACGAGCTGGAGGAAATTCTTCCGAAAAACTTTGTGCGGGCGGCGAAATCCACCATCGTCAATATCCTGCAGGTGTACTCCGTCACGCGGAACCTTACCGCTTCCAGTCTGGTTCAGTTTATCAACAGCCACAAACAGGTATACGTGTCGCGCTACTATTACAGTGAGCTGCGGCGGCGTTTAAACGAAAGGAGCACTTATGAAAAGTAGAAATTGGTTTTGGGGGATTTTTTTCCTGCTTTCGGCGGTATTTGTCATTGCCAGCCAGACGGGGTCTTTTGTACAGATCGGATTTGTCAGCGTTCTTGCGACGGTTCTGCTCGCGGCGCTGCTGATCAGCAGCGTGGTTCACCGCAATTATTTCGGTATTTTTGTGCCTTTGGCATTTCTTTATGTTATCTACCAGCAGCCTCTTCAGCTCGCCCGGATTTCCCTCTGGCTTTTGATTCTGGCCGCCGTTTTTGCCAGCATGGGCTTCAGTTTTCTCTTTCACAGGCACCCGAAGAACCACATGTACTGGCGCCACGGGTCGGGATCCATTCAGCCGACGACGGAAAATATCGATGACAACAACCCCTACGCAAAGGTGCATTTCGGTTCTTCCAGCAAGTATCTGCACGGCGAGTGCCTGAAGGGCGGACAGTTCGATGTTTCCTTCGGCGCTTTGGAGCTGTTCTTCGATCAGTCCCAGCTCAGTCCGGATGGCGCGGAGGTTTTCCTTGACTGCAGCTTCGGCGCCATCCAGATCTATGTGCCCCGCAGCTGGAAAGTCATCGATAAACTGAACACGAGCC
>UREO01000153.1 GCA_900546895.1 uncultured Oscillospiraceae bacterium | reverse complement strand
TGAACTACAACACGATCGGTCTGGACGCGACAAGAATGCTCGCGGAGGACAAGAATATCAACGTTCCGATTCTGGGGCATTCCGACTATACGGGCGCGCTGTACGAGTCCCCGTGGTCGGGCGTGAGCGCCGCCCTGATCGGTGCGAAGCTGCCAAGAATGGCCGGTGTGGATATGATTATCGCCCTGACGCCGTACGGCAAGTTCCCGATGATGATGGACACGTTTGTGGACGGCGGATACCGGATGCTGTCTCCTCTGGGCAACATCAAGCCGGTGTTCCCAATGCCGGGCGGCGGTACGACGCAGGGCCACGTGGAAGACGTCGTCAGGAAGTTCGGCAACGACGTGATGATCGCGAGCGGCGCGGGCATTCACGGCCATCCGATGGGGCCGAGGGCCGGAGCGGTCGCTTTCCGCCAGGCCATCGACGCCGCTGTTTCCGGACAGAACATGCTGGAAGCGGCAAAGCAGCATAAGGAGCTGCAGGCGGCGTTTGACGCCTGGGGCTACTACCAGGAAGGCAAGACCGGTATCTTTGATCTGAAGGGCTGATTGTTTTTCTGCCAGCCTTAAAATAGTGATGTTACAGGACAGTTGAATGTGCCGATGCGCACATTCAACTGTCAAATTTAAAGAGATGTTTTACCAATGGAGAATTATGTATTCCTTTTATTTTGGGGCAATAGGGGCCCCGTTTACCCAAATTGCTGTGTTGGCTTTGATTCATAAGCTTTCCTGGCCTGCTTATGAGACGAAAAGGACGGAGGAGTAATCATAATGTATGATGTTGTAATTATCGGCGCCGGGGTCACCGGGTGCTGTATTGCAAGGGAATTATCACGGTATCAGCTGAACGCGTGTGTGGTGGAAAAGGGCGATGATGTTGCGTCCGGCACTTCAAAGGCGAACAGCGGAGTCATTCATTCAGGGTTTGACGCGAAGCCGGGGTCGCTGATGGCGAGACTCAATGTGGAAGGCAACGCCCTTCTTTGGAAGCTGGCGGAAGAGCTGGATTTTCCGGTGAAGAAGAACGGCGCTCTGGTGGTTGCCACCGACGAGGAGGAAGTCAAGCATCTGGAACTTCTGCTCGATCAGGCCCGTCAAAACGGCGTTCCGGGCGTACGGATCCTTTCCCGTGAGGAAGTCATGAAAATGGAGCCAAACCTTACAGACAAAACGGTGGCTGCTCTTTACGCGCCTACGGGCGGAGTGATCGACCCGTTCAACCTTGCCATTGCCATGGGGGAAAATGCCAATGTGAACGGGGTGGAATTCCGGTTTGAGACGGAGGTTCTGCAGATCCATAAAAAGGGCGAAAAATACGAGCTGGAAACCAATCACGGAACCATTGAGACGAAATGTGTCGTCAATGCAGCCGGTGTTTATGCGGATAAATTCCACAACATGGTGAGCGAAGAAAAAATACATATTACCGCGCGCAAAGGAGAATATCTGCTGTTTGACAAAACGGTGGGGGACCTTTTCACCGCTTCCGTTTTCCCGGTTCCGGGAAAAATGGGGAAGGGTATCCTGATTGCGCCCACCGTTCATGGAAATTTGTACGTCGGCCCCACCGCCAACGACGTGGAGGATAAGGAATCCATCAATACCACACAGGATATCCTGCAGCTTCTGACGGAAAAGGCAAAGGCCAATCATTTGTCCAAGCGGACGATTCCCATGAATAAGGTGATTACCTCCTTCGCGGGCCTGCGTGCGCATCAGGACAAACATGATTTCATTGTGCAGGAGGTTCCGGACGCCGAGTGCTTCTTCGACGCCGCGGGAATCGAATCCCCCGGACTGACCAGTTCGCCCGCGATCGGGGTAATGATGGCGAAGATGGTTTCGAAGAAACTGGGCCTGAAAGAAAAGAGCGGTTTTGTTTCTGCCAGAAAAGGGGTTTTAAAGCCGGAAAAACTCACGGATGAGGAAAGAAACGAACTGATTAAGAAAAGTCCGGCGTACGGCAATATCATCTGCCGTTGTGAAATGATTACCGAAGGGGAAATTGTAGACGCGATTCACCGGCCTTTGGGGGCAAAATCCATGGACAGTATCAAAAGAAGAACCCGCGCGGGCATGGGACGGTGTCAGGCCGGCTTCTGTACGCCCAGAACGATGGAGATCCTTTCCAGGGAGCTTAAAATTGACATGACCGAAATTACCAAAAAGGGCGGCGGCTCCCGGCTTGTTGTCGGTAAAACCAAAGAACTGTAAAAGGGTTACATGGAAGAAAGGCATGATGAATGATGAAGTCATATGAAATTGTTATCATCGGAGGGGGACCCGCCGGGCTTGCGGCGGCTTTGGCAGCGAAAGAATCGGGGGTCGGCAGCATCCTGATCCTGGAAAGGGACAGGGAGCTCGGCGGGATTCTGAACCAGTGCATCCACAACGGCTTCGGACTGCATACCTTCAAGGAGGAGCTGACCGGACCGGAATATGCGTATCGATTTATTGAGAAAGTCCTTGAACAGAAGATAGAGTATCAACTCAATACCATGGTAATGGATATTACGCAATCCAAAATCGTCACCTATATGAACAGGGCCGAGGGTATGGTACATATTCAGGCAAAATCGATCATATTGGCGATGGGCTGCCGGGAAAGACCCAGGGGAGCGCTGAATATCCCCGGCTTCCGGCCGGCCGGTATTTTCTCCGCCGGGACCGCCCAGCGGCTTGTCAATATGGAAGGCTATATGCCCGGCCGGGAAGTCGTCATTCTGGGCTCCGGAGACATCGGCCTGATTATGGCGCGGAGAATGACGCTGGAGGGCGCCCGCGTCAAGGTGGTCGCAGAGATTATGCCGTATTCGGGCGGACTCAAACGGAACATCGTGCAGTGCCTCGACGATTTCGGGATTCCTCTCCGTTTAAGCCATACCATTGTGGATATCCGGGGCGTTGACCGCGTGGAAGGGGTTACCATCGCACAGGTGGATGAGCATAGGAAACCTGTTCCGGGGACCGAGGAGGATTACGACTGCGATACCATCCTGCTTTCCGTTGGACTGATCCCTGAAAACGAGCTGTCGAACAAGATAAACGTTCAGATGAACGCCGTTACCAGCGGGCCGGTCGTCAATGAAAGCCTGGAAACCAATGTCGAAGGGGTATTCGCCTGCGGAAATGTCCTTCATGTGCATGATCTGGTGGATTATGTTTCCGAAGAAGCCGCTCTGGCGGGAAAGAACGCCGCAAAATACGTGCTCGGAAAATTCGGCGGTCAGGAAAATTCCGCCCATACCGTCACGCTGGAAGCGGTTGACGGGGTCCGCTACACCGTGCCGAAAACCGTGAATGTCGGCCGGATGGAGGACACGGTCAAGGTGCGTTTCCGTGTCGGAAACGTCTTTAAGGACAGCTATGTCAGCGTTTATTATGACGATGAGCGGGTGCTGCACCGCAAAAAAATCATTATGGCCCCCGGGGAAATGGAGGATATCACCCTTGACAGGAAAAAACTGCTGGGATATCCCGACTTAAAGAAAATTACCGTTAAGATCGAAAGGGAGTAAGGAGCATCATGGAGAAGAGAGAACTGATCTGCATCGGCTGCCCGCTCGGCTGCATGATTACCGTGGATATGCGGGACGGTAAGGGGGTGAAGGTGACCGGGAATACCTGCCCGCGCGGAGAAAAGTACGCTGTAAAAGAAGTGACCTGTCCCACAAGGATCGTAACCTCTTCAGTAAGGGTGTCCGGCGGGGATATCCGCGTACTGTCCGTGAAAACAAGGGAAGCGGTTCCCAAAGAAAAAATATTTGACTGTGCAAATGCTCTGAAGACCGTCAAGGTGGCCGCTCCGGTCAGAATCGGAGAGATCATCTTAAAGGACGCGGCGGGAACGGGGATTCCTTTTGTGGCGACAAAAAATGTGAAATCCCGCAGCACTTTCTGAGAAAATCCGGTTATCTTCCGCTTTTTCCCACTGTGCGGCGGGACCGTGCATCGTGTGATTTTTCCTCAGCCTTATTACAGATTTTTCATGAGACACAAAAATCGTTGTACAAAAAGAATATTCAGAGTTCCACTCGGGGAAATGAACCTGACGCAGGTTATACATGGGTTGGAATCGGTTACAACGGAGCTTTTCGGTTGGGTCAGGACTTGGAAAGCTGTGTGTTTTTAAGGCGAACCATCAAAGGCGGCGGTCATTGTGGCCGCAGAAAAAGTATTGAAAAGGCTTATAAAGGGAGGAAAAACAATGGCGAAATATTTGATTGGTCTGGACAGCGGAACAACGGGACTCAGGAGCAAGATTTATGATTTGAGCGGGAATGTAATCGCGCAGGGATACCGCGAGTATGACTGCGTTTACTACAAACCCGGATGGATCGACCAGGACATCAACATGATGGTCGAGGCGATGTACGACTCGCTGGCGGAGGTTGTGGCAAAAGGGAAAAAAGCCGGTGTGGATCCCAATGAAATTGCATCCATCGGCTTATCCACCCAGCGTATTCTACATATGTACGTCGATCAGGACGGCAATGTCATGCGCAACGGCATGGGGATTTCCTGGCAGGATTCCCGCTGCGAGGCCGAAGCGAAATGGATGAGTGAATTCGGCGACGAATACACCCAAATCACGGGCCTTCCCGTGGGTACCGCCTGGGGAAGCGGTAAAGTAAAATGGGTTTTAAATAATGAGCGGGAGACCTACGAGAGGGCTTCCAAAATTCTGACCACACAGGAGTATTTCCTGTATAAGCTCGGCGCGAGGGACGGCTGGTTCCAGGACTGGTCGAACGCTTCCTATTTCGGTCTGCTCGATGTGCAGACGATGGAATTCAGCGATCCTCTTCTGAAACGGTTCGGTATCAGCAAGGAAAAGCTGCCCAGCCTGGTCGGTTCCGGCTGGCAGGTAGGAACGATCGACAAATACGCGAGCGAACGCACCGGGCTTCCGGTCGGTATGCCGGTCTGTACCGGCGGCGGCGACCAGCAGTGCGCCGGGATCGGCGCGGGCGTCATACGCGAAGGCCTGTGCGAGGTGACCTTCGGGACCTCCGGAGTCAGTCTGGCCGCGCTCGACACACCCAAGCACGATCCCAATAAAAAGGTTTCCCTTTCGGCCGCCGCTTTCCCGGAAAAGGCGTGGGAGTCCGAAGGGCTGCAGATGGCGGCGGCCAGCAGCTACCGCTGGTTCCGCGACACCGTCGGGCAGGTATGCAAGATGATCGAACCGATTACGCAGACCAGCCCTTACCAGATTCTCGACAGGCACGCGGAAAAGGCGCCTGTCGGCAGCAACGGCGTTATCTTCCAGCCGTATCTGGCCGGGTCCAACTGCCCGAACTACGACGGCACGGCCCGCGGCGCTTTCCTCGGACTCAGCTTCAAGAGCGATTTCGCGTCCCTGGCGCGTTCAGTGCTGGAAGGCGTGACTTTGGAAGCCAGAAGCGTTCTGGAGGCGTTCTATTCGTTTATCGATATCGACGAGATCATCCTGAGCGGCGGCGCGACCAACTCCAAGCTGTGGTGCCAGATTCAGGCGGACGTTTACAACCGTCCCGCAACGATGCTCAGGGAAGGCGAATGCACGGTTATGGGCGCGGCTATTTTGGGCGGCGTGGGCGCCGGCGTGTTCAAGAGCGTACAGGAAGGCGTGGACACGATGGTCAAAAAGGTAAGCACCTACGAGCCAAATCCGAAGACGGTACCGCAGTATAACGAATTGTACGATTTATTCAAGACCGCCTACAGCTCGCTTGCGCAGGGGGATTTCTATCAAAAACTCAACAATTTTACGGAAAATAATTAAAGCATTTCCGGCTGCGAAAGCCTGAGAACGGCTTTCGCAGCCCCGCAAAAAGGAAGGAGTTCATCATGTTAAACCGGTTAATGCCTCCCGTATTCAAGTACGACGTTGGCAATATGAAGGATTTGAATGAGCGGATTAAACGCTGGTCGGACTACGATCAGATTCCAAAAATAGAACTGGAGGACGTGATCGTCGGCAGGGACGCCATCGAGAGGCTTCCCGACGCGCTGCAGTCCCTGGGCGTCCGGGCCGGACACAGGGTGATTGCGGTCATGGACGAGACGGACATTCTCCGCAAAGGCGAAAAGCTGAAGGAACAGGTACAGGCGCTGCTCACCCGGGCGGGTTACGCGGTGGAAAAGCTCGTCCTCAAGGGAGATGAATACGGGGTCGTTCACGCGGACGCAAAGCAGGTGGAAACGGTTCAGTCCCGTCTGGAGAAAACCTGCGCGGTCATTTCCGTCGGATCGGGAACCGTTACGGATATTGCAAAGCACGCGTGTTTCCTCTATCAGAATGAAAACCATTGCGAACGCATCCCGCTGATTTCCTTTATGACGGCCAATACGGTACCGGCCTATACGTCCCGTTCTTCCATTATTTCCAAGGACGGCGTCAAGCGGACATGGCCCTCCCGTACGCCGAACATTGTCGTGATGGACGTGCAGACCCTGATGGACTGCCCGCTACACTATACGGTGGGGGGAGTAGGCGATCTTTTCCCGGTGTTCAGTGCTTTCGCGGACTGGTATCTGGCCGACTGTATGGGCACCGCAACGGTACTGGACGCCTGCTGGCGCATTGTGGACGACATCAAGGAGCTTTTGATCCCGTATATGGAAGAAGTGGCCAATCGGACTTCCATCGGAATGGAAGTGCTGGGGAAATGCCTGCTGGTGACCGGGCTCACCATGACGTTTGCGCAGGACTCCGTACCGGTTTCCGGCTATGAGCATGTCATCAGCCATCTGCTGGACATGACTGCGGACTATGACAAAAGAAAGACAGGGGTTCACGGCCAGCAGGTGGGCGAAGCAGATATCCTCTCTCTGATCAATATGGAAAAACTCGTCACCCGCCTTGACAAAGAGTTGGCGGACGGCAGAATCGATATCGCCAATTGCTATCCTTCGGAGGAAGAAATGCAGAAAAAGGTTCTGGAAACTTTCCGGCCGATCGATCCCACGGGGAAAATGGGCCGCGAATGCTGGAACGATTACAGCCAGAAGCTGAAAAAATGGAACGATAACCGCCCGAAATTCGAAGTGTTCCTGAAGGAGTGGCCCAAACACCGCGCCGTCCTCAAAGAGCTGCTTCCACACACGGCGCTTGCCTGCGCGCGGGCGCTGAACAAAGCGAAGCATCCTCTTCTGTTCGGCGAGCTGGACGCCCCTGTCACGGAAGAGCGCTTCCGCTGGGCTATGCGTTGCGCCAACCTCATGCGCAAGCGGTTTACTTCCGCCGATTTGACCTATTTTCTGGGATGGTATAATATGGATTGGGAAAATGACATTATCAGCCGATATTATGAAATCTGTCTCTTATACACATCTGACGCTGCCGACGAATTAGACGGTGTAG
>UREO01000152.1 GCA_900546895.1 uncultured Oscillospiraceae bacterium | reverse complement strand
GTGTAATCAGGTCCGAAAACTGTGCGCTGAGTCCGTCCTTGGAGGATTCGTCGAAAATATCCTCCAAGTCGCTCAGGGTATCCAGCTGGACGTCGGTTTTGCCCACATAGGCATGCTCCGCGCGGTAGCGGATATCCAGATAGGGGTCCCTGATCTGACTGGTCCCGCTGCAGTACACGCCGTTGCCAATGGCGAGGTTGCCGCCCGAATAACGCATGTTGCTGCCGGTTGGGCCGACCGAATAGGAGTCCACCCGCTGCCTTGTGTAACCCGGGGTATTTACGTTGGTCATATTTTGACCGGTTATCTGCAGATTGGCCCGGGCTGCCTGAATTCCGCTTTTGGCAACGTAGAACCCGGAAAAAGTTGACGACATGGGAATACCTCCTTAAACCTTTTTGGACAGAATGCTTGGGGGAGTGGCTCCCTCTACCGCTTTTGAGGAGTAAATCCGCTGCAGCTCGGGATTGTTTTTCAGTATATTGATATCTTTTTCGATTTTGTGCAGCTTTAGCTCCGTGAGCTGATTGCAGCGAAGGTTGGTTTCCTTCAGATTCAGCGTTACCTGTGAGAGCTCGTCAAAAATACTTTTGGCTTGCGGCTGAAGGGCAGGCTCAAACATCGGGATCAGCTGCCGGAAGGTCGATTTTGGGCCGCCGGCTTGTGCGACCAGCTTGTCCCGCTCCAATTCAAGCCCTCTGGCCTTGAGCATGAACGCTTCTTCATTTCTGACGTGCGCGTCCAGGGTTGCGACGTTGTTGTTTGCTAAATCGCTGTATTTTTTAGATTCAATCTCCAGAAAGCTTTTATAAAAATTCAGGTAATTGCGAAGGAATTCCAGCAGTTTTTCAGCAAGCTCTTTATCAATCATTCTCTCTGTTCACCCGCCCTTTGATTTTTTGCATCTGTTTTGTATATTCATTCGTTATTGTCCGTCAAAAGAATTTTCGCAATCTCCGCAGGATTTACGGCATATTGCCTGACGTTCAGCTGTTCCTTGATTCTGCCGACGGCTTCCTTATCCTTATCCCTGTTTATTTCCGCGATGATTTTATCTTTGGTTTCCGAAAGAAACTGGCTGTTATTTGAAAGGCGCGCAGCGCCTTGCGATAGTTCAATTTTATCCATCTTGGAAGCACTTACCGCCTTATTCAGATTGCCGGAAAACACCGGTTCGGCCGCTGTGCCGTCGGTGTCGGCCCTGACCGGCTGTTTGGCGGGGTATTGGCTGTTTATATAATTGAAATTATGGTCAGCACTATTAATAATCATCAATACTCACCTCTGCAGAAATTATCGGCATGTTTCATTAAATGTTTAGAAAAAAAAGCTTAATTTCTAAATACTTTTTTACGATATCATTGATTGCATGATTATGAAATAAAAAATACAATCGAAATATTTCGAATTAAGCGAATTTTAAGCGAATTTTAGTTGACTTTTGTCATTATTTGCATATATAATTAGGTAAATATATGATATAAAACAATTATTATTTTTATAAGTTCGGTCACGAATTTATATCTTTGAAATTATTTGTAAGTTATTCAGAGAAATTCGTGACCGTACTTTAATGATTTTATTGATTGAAAGAAGGGAATTGCTTTGGATTGGTTTAACAGTGTTTCCGCTGCGTTATTGAACAAGGACCTGGACGGCCTGTGGGTAAGGCAGCGGGAAATTTCCGACAACATATCCAATATTGAAACACCGGGGTATAAGAGTAAGTCCGTCAGCTTTGAGGATCAACTGAAAAATCTGATGGCCGAGGGCGGCGAAAACAGCGGCGATCTGATCAGCCGGATTGAAAGCACAACTCCGCAGACCAGCGTATCGGATGACGAATCTTTACGGCTGGACGGAAATAACGTGGACGCGGAAAAAGAGAATATAGAGCTGGCCAGGTCGCAGATTAACTATTATTATTCTCTGCGTGAGCTTTCAGATTATTTTTCACGGCTGAGATACGCCATTACGGACGGAAAGTCCTGATGGACTTTCCTAGAATGAAATAGTAGGAGGAATTCGTATGGCCTTTTTAAATTCGCTGGATATCAGCGGTTCTGCCCTTACTGCGAGCAGGCTTCGCATGGATGTTATTTCTGAGAATATCGCAAACGCCTCTACCACCAAAACGGAAAACGGAGGACCTTACCGTAGAAAAGTTGTCGTTTATGAACCGGCGGAACAAAAATCTTTCCGGCATATTCTTGACAGAAAAATGAGTGAAAATGAATCGGAGCAGACACCCAAAGGGGTAAAGGTTTCCGAAATTGCGGAAGATCCCAGCGATTTTACCCCTGTTTATGACCCTGCCAATCCGGACGCGAACGAACAGGGCTATGTGATGATGCCGAACGTGGATCCAATCAAAGAAACACTGGACATGATGTCGGTCACCAGAGCGTACGATGCAAATCTGACCGCCTTTAACGCCGTAAAGGGAATGGCGGTAAAGGCTTTGGAATTGGGGAGGTAACGTAAATTGCAGATAATGCCGATCGAAAAAATCAACTCCATCATTGATCCTGAAAGCTCCGGAAAGGTATCTTCTTCCGGAAATAGCGCAGGAGTTCCGTTTCAGGATCTTTTTCAGGACGCTGTCCAGAATGTAAAAACGACCAATGCCGGCCTTGACCAGGAGCTTTACAAGCTGACCACCGGTCAGTCCGACAATTTGCATGATATCGCCATTGCGTCTACAAAAGCAACCCTTTCCGTGCAGATGCTGGTTCAGCTCCGCAACAAGGCCCTTGACGCGTATAATGAAGTCATGAGGATCAGTGTTTAGGCCAAAGTATACTGGAAGGGTGATTGCGGGTTAAACAATGAATATACAAATTAAAAAATATATTGACCCAATGAAAGCTTTTTGGGCAAATTTAACAAAGAAGAAAAAAATAATCATCGTAAGCGTTTTCGGCGGAATTATCCTGCTTTCTGTAATTGTGGGGATTCTGCTGAACAGGCAGCCCTATGTAGTGCTTTATCCCGGGATGGATCGCACAGAGGCTGTTGAGGTTATGAACGAACTCCGCGATCGGGATATCAGTTATAAAGAGGACAACGGCACCATTATGGTTCCTAAGGATAAGGAAAATGCCCTGAGGATGGAACTGGCCAACGAGGGGTATCCGAAAACGGCGCCGAATTATGATTTCTTTACCAACAATGTCGATATCATGTCCACAGATTTTGAAAAGAAAACCATAGAAAAATACCAGCTGAACCAAAGGCTGGAGGCCGTTATCAAAACACTGGACTGCATCAAGAACGCCAATGTGACCATCAGTATTCCCGACAGCAGCGGCTATGCGTGGGACGAAAATTCCGAAACGCCGACCGCTTCCGTCACGGTAACGCTGGCGACGGGAAAAACGCTGGAATCGTCCCAGATCAACGGAATCAAGCAATTGGTTGCAAAAAGCGTGCCGAATTTAAAAACGGACGACGTGGCGGTCATCGATACGGCCACCGGCAATGAGCTGAATGTTTCCGATACAGATGGAGCGAACCAGGTCAATATTTCACAATTCAAGCTTCAAATCGAAAAGGAATATGAAAATGATATTGAGAAAAGCGTCCTCAAGGTCCTGGCGCCGCTTTTTGGCCAGAACAATGTAAAAGTAACTGCCAAAAGCGTGATGGATGTAGATAAAAAAGTACAGGAGATCATCACTTATAATCCGTCACAGGACAATAAGGGCGTTATCAGCGAATCCCAAACGCAGAAGGAGCAGGAAACTGGCGGCCAGAAAA
Source organism: uncultured Oscillospiraceae bacterium (assembly GCA_900546895.1). Classification (GTDB taxonomy): domain Bacteria; phylum Bacillota; class Clostridia; order Oscillospirales; family Acutalibacteraceae; genus Caproiciproducens. The sequence goes on along the minus strand of UREO01000152.1, from coordinate 3,628 downwards.
CAACAGGGGGAGCCGCCGGAACCGAATCCAATACGGAGACCACAACTTATCCGGGCGTGACCGTGAACGGTGATACGATTTACACAAAAGACAGCGAAAGTTACAAATATCTTGTGAGCCAGGTAAAACAGCAGATTCAGGGGGACGCCGCAAGCGTTGCGGATATGACGATTTCTGTCGCCGTCAATAAGGAAATGATGGACGACACCCAGAAGCAGGAGATTGCAAAGCTTGCCGCCTACGCCGCTGCCATACAGCCGGATAAGGTGGCTGTATACAACGCCGTTTTCCCGACTGGGGATCAGCAAACCGTCGGTCCGTCGCCGACGGCCCTCCCGTTAAACCAGATTCTGATTATCGGCGGTGCTGCATTGTTCACCCTGCTGATCGTCATCCTTGTTGCGGCGATGGTTGCACGCGGACGCAAGAAGAAAAAAATGCTTGAGATGGCCCAGCTGGAAGAGGAAGAAAATGAGGAGGATGCTTCTCTGAAAGACCGTCTGGAAGAAGAGGAAGAGCAGCAACCGGAAGAAGAAGAGGAAGAGATTGAATTGCAGGCAATCGAAGACGCACGTGCTGAAAAAGCGTCCAAGGAACAGGCTTTGACCAAAGAAATTCAGGACTTCTCCTCACAGAATCCTGAAATTGCCGCTCAACTGATCCGGTCCTGGCTGAGAGGAGACGATGGCAATGGCAGATAAGCAGATGAGCGGACAGCAGAAAGCTGCCGCTGTCATTATCTCGTTGGGAGCGGAAAATGCTTCCAGGGTTTACAAATATCTGAAAGAAGACGAAGTGGAACAGCTGACCTATGAAATCGCGAGAATGTCCCACATGCCTTCCGAAGAAATTGAAACAGTTCTCGGGGATTTCTATCAGGTTTGCCTGACCCAGAAGGTCATTACGGAAGGCGGCATGGAATACGCAAAGAATGTTCTGGAAAAGGCGTATGGCGCCCAGACGGCGTCGTCTCTTCTGGAGCGCGTCACCAAGTCGCTGAGAACCAAGGCCTTTGAGTTTATCCGAAAAACCGACTATAAAAATTTGATGGCAATGATTCAGAACGAGCATCCGCAGACCATTGCCTTGGTTCTTTCCTATGCCAGAGCGGATCAGGCGGCCATGATTATTGCGGATCTTCCGAAAGACAAGCGGCTTGACGTCGTGGAGCGGATTGCCACTATGGACCGCACTTCCCCTGAAATTATCAGAATTGTGGAAAGCAACCTTGAAAACAAGGTTTCTACGCTGATGTCTATGGACTTCATGGAATTTGGCGGTGTCAATTATATTGCGGACATTATGAACAATATGGACCGCGCCAACGAAAAGTATATCTTTGATGAACTGACGCGCAAGGACGCACAGCTCTGCGATGAAATCAAAAAGAGAATGTTCGTCTTCGAAGACATCACCGTTCTGGACGATATGTCCATTCAGCGTTTCCTGCGCGAAGTGGATTCCAAGGATCTGGTATTCGCGCTTAAGGGAGCCAATCAGGAGGTTTCCGAGGTCATCTTCAAAAATATGTCGAACCGTACAACCGAAACCATCAAATCCGATCTGGAATTCACGCACAATGTCCGGCTTAGGGACGTCGAAGAAGCACAGCAGCGGATTGTCGGTGTTATCCGGCGTCTTGAAAGCGAGGGCGAGTTAGTCATCAGCAAGAGCGGAAAGGATGAGGTTATTGCCTAACGTTATTAAAGCTTCCCAGTATGTCACGGTTAAAAACGGGACTGCCTTTCCGGCGAACAACGGGAGCGTTCCGGCAGTACCTGATCCGCCGCCGCAAGAGGATCAGCATAGAAAAATTGTAAACGAAGCCTTTCAGAAAGCGCAGCAGATTATTGAAGCCGCCCAGAATTACACCGCGAACAAGGTGCGGGAATCCACTCAGCAGATGAATCAGGAGGCCGCTCAGGTTCTGGTGCAAAGCAGGGAGGAAGGCTACGGCAGGGGCTTTGCGGAAGGAAAAAAAGAGGGGCTGGAGCTCGGGTACCGGGACGGTTATGAGGAAGGCTGTCAGGCGGGTCTGCAGAAAGCCGAAGAAGAGAATCGGGCCGCCGCCGAAGAGCTTTCCAAAATGCTGGATACCGTGGAAACCGCGAAGGCCGAAATTTTGCAAAGATATGAGGCCGATCTTAAAAAGCTGGCTGTCTCGATTGCTGAAAAAGTTATCCGGCGGGAGCTGGGCATGAATGAAAAAGCGATGCAATCCATCATTACCAATGCGGTGGATGCCTATCGCAATCAGGAATGGGTCAGAATCTTCGTCTCCAAGAACACAAAAACGCTGCTGCAGAAGGTGGACAAGTCCATTGCTGAGGCGCTCAGCGATGTTTCAGACAGCATCAAAATGGAAATCTCTCCCGATATGGACGACGGCGACTGTATTATAGAAATGCCCGACCGGATGGTCGATGCCGGCGTGAACACGCAGATGAAAAAAATCAAAGAGGCACTCCAAGTATAACGGTCAATTATTAAAGATGGAGCGAAAAATGTTGAATTTTCAGGATTCCTACGATGTTTTGGAAAAATTGAATCCGCTCTGTTATATCGGCAAGGTGAAAAATATCGTCGGCATGATGATTGAGACCACCGGCCTGAGGGCCAATGTCGGCGATATCTGCATCATCCGCAATTCCAACGACGAAAAAACAGTCATGGCTGAAGTCGTCGGGTTTAAAAACAGCAATATCCTGCTGATGGCTTACGGCGATATCAAGGGCATCGGCCCCGGCAGCCTGGTGCGTTCCACCGGCAGCAAGCTCCGCGTTCCGGTGGGGGATTTTTTGGCGGGCAGGACCATCGACGCCGCGGGCAGGCCCATTGACGGACTGGGTGAATTTGATATTCAGCAGTATTACGATGTTGATTCCACTTACACCAATCCTCTGGAAAGGCCCCGGATCAGCGAGCAGCTTACCTTTGGCATCAAGCCGATAGACGGGATGCTGACCATTGGCAAGGGACAGAGAATGGGGATTTTCGCCGGAAGCGGCGTCGGCAAGAGCACTCTCATGGGAATGATTGCGAAAAATGTCAAAGCAGATATCAACGTAATCGCTCTTGTCGGGGAAAGAGGCAGGGAAGTTACCGAGTTTATTGAAAAGGATCTGGGGAAGGAAGGGCTGGCGCGCTCCGTTCTGGTGGTTGCCACCTCCGACCAGCCGGCTATGTACCGCGTGAAATGCGCTACGGTCGCCACCGCGGTCGCCGAGTATTTCAGGGATCAGGGCAAGGACGTTCTGCTGATGATGGATTCCCTGACCAGATTTGCAATGGCACAGAGGGAAATCGGCCTGGCGGCCGGGGAACCTCCGGTTGCCCGGGGGTATACGCCTTCTATCTATGCCGAGCTTCCCAAGCTTCTGGAGCGAAGCGGAAACTTCAAGGAAGGCTCCATTACCGGCATTTATACGGTGCTGGTGGAGGGAGACGATACCAATGAGCCGATTTCCGACACCGTCCGGGGGATCATCGACGGTCATATCGTTCTGACCCGTTCTCTTGCCCATAAAAACCACTATCCCGCAATCGATGTAAACGCGAGCATCTCCAGACTGATGAACGATATTGTGTCGGAGGAACATAAACAGGCCGCCGCGAAGGTGCGGAACCT
>UREO01000151.1 GCA_900546895.1 uncultured Oscillospiraceae bacterium | reverse complement strand
GAGCAAATCAATCGATAAGATTCAGTTTTATTCGACAAACAGCAACACCCTGTAAGGATTTTATCCTTTTTCAGGGTGTTTTTTTATTGCTGTAACCGAACTGTGCCTCAAGTGTAATTGGAAATAAATTCTCGTGTGCTGGAAATAAAATCCATTTAACCGCGAAATGCAATGATCGCCTGCTATAATGGGAACACATCAGCAAAGCCGAGAGAACACGGAGGGCAATAATATGAAAGCTTGTCCATGGAAAGGCATGGCACGGACGGCTTCCGACACTTCCCCTACTTTTTTGATCAGGGTGGTCCGTTCCGACCATTACAGCATACAGGGTTATGTCCGGTGGCTGGAAAAAGACAAATGTGTTCCGTTCCGAAGCAGTCTGGAGCTTTTTCATCTGCTGGAAACCGGCATCTGTCAGAGCCGCGGGGATCTTGATCAATTAAGATCGTGGGATTCCTGGGGCGGCAGCCGGAAAGAAGATTATTCCGGAAGGAAGATCACAGGGTAAAACGACATCGTTATAGTGCGAGGAGGAAGCGCGAATGCGCAGAGCAGGGCATTCATGGAGCAATCGGCAAAAAACACAGAAGTCGGATCATACGGTTGCCAGCAGAATCGGAAAAGCCCTTTTGCTGGCTTTTGTCTGCGCGGGCTTTCTGTTATATACAATCCCCCGAATGCACACCGGCGCCTATTTCACCGCCACGGCAAGCTCACCGATTGATTTCGAAATGACCGTAGGAGGACGATTCGCCAATGATGCGGCCCTACCGGACGCTCAGCTTAAGGGAGTCGCTTCGACGATTCCTGAATCCGGCGCTCCGGAAAGCAAAGCCGAAAGCAAGACGGAAAGCGCTTCCCAAAGCTCAGCCGCAAGCACGGCGGAAAGCACCGTGGAAAGTACGGCTCCGCAGTCCAAAACAGAGTCTTCCGAAACACAGAGCACACCGACACAGGACAGGGATACAGAAAAATCGGACACGGACAGTACAAACGCTGACGCACCCGGCAACACTTCGGAAACCGGGGATTCCGTCCAGAGCGGAACAGAATCTTAAAACAGGCATACGCCCGGGAGGTAATTATGGAGACGGAAACAGAAACGGTTGAAGTATCGGAGCCCCAAAAGGCCCCCCGTAACAGAGCACGGAAAATACTCAAAGCAGTCGGAAATGTATTTTTCGCCTTATTGATGGTCCTGATCGCTTTTATGCTGTTTTTCATGGTGCGCAGCAAAATGACCGGCGGCGCTCCGAAGATTGCGGGGCATTATATGCTGGTTGTACTCAGCGGCAGTATGTCCCCTCAGTTTGATACCGGCAGTGTTGCCTTTGTCAAACCGGTGGATGCCGCGGAAATCAAAAAGGGCGATATTATTACCTTCAAGGGTTTCGCGGGAAGCGATCAAATGACGACGCACAGAGTAGTTGGAATCAACCAAAAGTCAAACGGCTTGGAATTTCTGACAAAGGGCGACGCAAACCATGCCAACGATCCCGACCCCATACCGGGAGAAAATCTGATTGGCAAAGTCAGCTTCACCCTCCCCTATCTGGGTTATTTTATGAATTTTGCCCAGACCGGAAACGGATTGCTGCTGCTGATTATCGTTCCCGGGGCGCTGCTGCTTTTCTTCGAGTGCCGCAGTTTATATCAAACTTATTTGAATTCTAAAAAACAGGCAAAGGAAGAAAGCGACTCGCAGGAAATTCTCGCGCAAACCGTTGGAAAGGAGGAACGATGATCAGAAAATCTGTTTTTATCAGCGTTCTCCTTGTCATTCTGACAGTCGGGCTGGTGGGCGGGGCCACCTCCTCCTACTTCACCGACACACAGGCTCCCCAAGCTGAAATCACTACCGGCAACGCGGCAATTAAAATCATAAAGACAGACTCCGGCAGCACAAAAAAGGGCGGCGGCTGCAAAGGCAGTATGGAGGCCAAGCCGTCCGACTATCAGACGGAGTGCCTACCCGACTGTTGGGGCGGGGATCGCGAATATTACGCCACCTGGACCATTCGGAACACGGGCAGTACACCGGTCACTTTGCGGGCAAAGCTTTCCCAGAATTGGAAACGAAAATCCTGTCTGCCTTTTCCACCCCTGTGTTCGCCGCCGAAAATAGTTCCCGAGCCGATCGATGGATGGTCCCTTAAAAAATCGGTCTATTCTTACGTAACCGCAACCAAGGAACCGGCCAATCTTATTTTGAAACCCGAAGGCGAAGCCGTTTTTAAACTGAAATTTCAGGTAAAGGGCGGCGGACTTCTCCCACAAAAATATAAACTGAGACTGAACCTGGATGTTACGGCCACTCAGACGACGGAGCACGCGGTCTACTCCACAATGGACGCGGACGAAGCGTCAGATGAACAAAGGGAAGAACAAATTCCACAAAGTTAAGACAAAATACGAGAGAGGTGGAGGATTGAATGACAAAAGCAAGAGTGAAACTTCTGACGGGAATCGTCGGGGTCGTAACGGCCGTCGCCCTAGTCGGCGGCGGGACCATGGCCTGGTTTACCGACAAAAAGGAAGTCGCAGGCTCTAAATTCACCGCGGGTACAGTGGAAATCCAGGCGGGCCAGTCCATAGTGGAGGATACCGGCAGTTCGGGCAAGGTGTACTACAAAAAGATTGAGCTTGACCCGAACAGCATCACCGCGAAACAGGGAAAAAAGATCAATGGCGGCACAATCGGCGCTGACCGCAAGGATCCGCAAAAGGTGCTTGTCTCCGACAAAGAGATGTTTTCTCTGGGTTACGGGGACCAGTCAACCACCGGGGTGCTTACCGCCAAGTTCACAGAGGCGCTCGGCAAAGGGGACGTTCTCGTAATTGAGAATACCTGGGGCGATAAAAAGCCCGATCCAAACTATGTGGAAACAGCCAAGGTTTACGTAAGCGCCGACAATGATGAATGGACCTATGCGGGAACCGTGACCAACCAGGTATCCGGCGGCGACCAACGCCCGAATTTGGTTCCCAGCCCCATTCCGGACGCCCTGTATATCAAAATTGTAGACACTACACCCAAAATATTGTCTGACGGAAAGACAACGAACAGTAGCGAAGACGGATTTGACATTGACTATATTGCCGGAAGAAGCATCCTAGACGAAGCCAACTGGAACCCGGGCGACATCAACAAGCTTGCGTTCTACGTCACCAATTCCGGAACCAAGGACATTGATGTGCGCGTAAAGCTGGAAGGCCACTGGGAGACACTGCAAGGCGGCGAGTGGAAGGAAAATGACGATCTCGCCGATCCTGATATGATCTCCATCGATGATCCAAAAGGCTGGACAAAAGACGGCGATTTTTACTATTGCTCAAGCAACAGCAAAGGCGGGCTGAAAGGCGTCAACGGCGGCGAATCTCCAAGCGCGACCGATACGATCGCTGTGCTCGATCTGGAAGTTACACTCAGCGGAGAAGCCGGCAATGAGTATCAAAACGCAAAGTATGTTCTCACCCCCACCTTCCAGGCGATTCAGCATTCACACAGCGACGGCTGGAGCTGGGACAGCTTTGATACGTATAACGGTACCTCTGAAGAATAAATACATTTCATAACGTCTGTCGCCCCACCGAAAAAACCAGGCACAGACGCGGAAACAGATTCCTGCGGATAATACGGTAATCTTAAAAAAATTATTTTATATGTTATGGAGGACAGAAAATGAATTTCAAGACAAAAGTTTTAACGAGCGTTCTCGCAATCGGACTGACTGTGGCATTGGTCGGCGGCTCCACAATGGCGTGGTTCACGGATTCTAAGGTAGTCGAGGGCGCTACGTTTCAGGCAGGTACGGTAAGACTCAGCGACAATTCCGGCAATCTTACCATTGCAGGATTCGCCCAGCAAAACATCAACCCCGGCGACACGTTTAACGGAAGCCTGACCATTATCAACGAGGGAACAAAACCCGTAAAGCTCAGAATCAAGATCCCGAAAATCTCCTGGCTGAACAGCGAAGAGCCGACCGGCCTGTCCACCAATAATGTAAAAGTAACACTCCCCGCAAATTGGGAAAAACACAGTGACGGCTACCTCTATTATACCGGAACAATTGGCAGCTTCCCGCAGGGCGTTATTCCCGGAACAGTGGACGACGGTTCCGACTTCCCAGCTGGCACTGCAGCGCAAAGAACCATTTCCTTCGCGTTTACCGGCGAATTTGACGGCGACCTTACGACAAACGCCTATCAGGGTATGACCTTAAAGATGGGTCCCTCTTCCGTCGAAGTCATTCAGGCGACCAACGACGCAGCTTGGCCGGCAACCGGAACTGTCCCCGCAGCTACAACTCCGGCAGCTTAAGGATTGAGAATTAAGCAAATACCAACGAACGGCACTTTAAAAAATCGTACCGGCAAGGTACGGGAAAAGGAGGGAAACCGACCATGCTGAAAGCTTCAAAAACATTAAAATTCTTCACGGCGCTTCTGGTTGCCGCCCTCCTTGTCCCCGGGCCAATTCAAGCGCAGGCGCAGAGTCTTGCCACGGGGTACCAGAACGACGGTCAAAGCAGCGGTCTGAGCATTACCGCCCCGGACCCCGCAGCCGACGTCGGCAACCTGAACCCAGGCGACACAAAGTCCTCCCGCCTGCTGCTGAAAAACACCGGCCGGTATACGCTGACGGTCTACATGAAAATGCTGATCGAAGCAGAATCCGCACCAAACGGCGGTTCTTTGGCGGACGGAATGACGCTGACCGTCAAGGACGGCGGCACTTACCTGACGCAGGGAAAGCTTTTCCGCACGGCAGACGACGATTCTGTTCTGGTGGGCAAAATGAATCCGGGCGCAAGCAAGACGCTGGACTTTAATGTCGACCTGCCCGGTCAGGGAATCGGAAACCAGTATCAGGGCGCTTCCATGCAGGTAAAATGGGTCTTCACCACCACCTATACGACCAACGGCGGGGGGGGTGGAAGAGGCGGCGGAGGAGGCGGCGCAGCGGCGGCCAACGTCACTACGCCTACGGAGATCATCGGCGCGGAAAGTGTCCCGACGGTCGGAACCACCTCTGAAGAAACAATAACCGTGGCACAGGAAACCGTTCCAAAAGCCAGCCCTGCTACCGGAGAACGATCCGTCAAACCGGTAATCATTGTCGGAGCGGCGGCGGGGATAATCGCAATCTGCGCTATCCTTTCCCTGAGAAAACGGTGGCAAAGTCAAAATGTCCCATCCGATCATCACAAACACTCTTAATGACAGCATTTCCAGTTGCTTATGCAAATGTGTTTGTATCCCTCCCCCGCCTTCGGCAGAAAAGGGATTCTTATTTCGCAGATTAAAATGATTTTTCTGTAAAAACAGGAACTGCCCGTTAAACGGTACAGTTCCTGTTTTTTCATTCTCCAGTCCGCTCTCTGCCGCAATGGCTGGGGTTTTTTGCGGCTGCAAGATTTTACCGACAGCCTGAAAATGATTAGCTTATAAATTTTCTTTCAATATTTTCCCCAGCGCGGCGATTGCCGCGTCTTCGTCCAGCCCTTCCGCAGTGACCTTGACTTCCGTCCCCTGCTCGATTCCCATTCCGATCACCTGGAACAGTCTGGTCAGGTCCGCGCTTTTTCCTCCCGCGTGGATCGTGCAGGCGGACTGAAAGCTTTTTGCCTGCTTGACCAACATGCCGGCCGGTCTGGCGTGTACGCCGATCTCGTCACGAATAACATAAGTAATACTTTTCATGGTTGATTCCTTTCCTTACAGCCGCCGGAACAGACATTTCCCCCGGCGGTCTTTTCTGAAATAATGCCGTTATCCTTCCGGTTCAATAACAAATCGGATTCCCAAGCCATTCCTGAGATAAGGCAGATACGGCAGCGCTTCCTCTTTCAGGCGCCCGATCACATTGATTCTGGGATCGGGCGGCAGCGGAACGCGCGCGATTTCCAGCTCTCCCTCGTAACGCAGAAACCCGGTGTTGGACAGCAGAATATCCCCCGCTCCGCACGCGGTCTCTTTTGCGGGCTGAAGCAGCTCGCGGTTCGGAACAGGAATTCTGCGCGACTCCACCGACCGGAAAACACAGTCGCTGGAATCCCGCCTGTCGTGATGAATCGTTTCCGCAAGATAATGATAGCGGCGGTCCAGTTCCGCCGGCAGGCTGACAAACCCCCGGCTGAGGTCCGCCCAGGCGGCCCAGGAGCTTTCCGAAAGGCTCACGTCTCCAACCAGCACCGTATCGCATGCCGCGTCAACAAAAAGCTCCAGCGCGTTCCGGACAATATCCGCGCGGCGGCGGTGTGCCTCAACGGTCGGAAGCCCTTCATACAGCGGCCCGCGCAGCATTCCGTCGCCCGGGATGAAAGCCATCGTCCGGAATCCGTATGTTTTGAGCTGCCGGTTAATCCGCGCAACATCTTTTAAAGGCAGCCCCGTCCAGGGCTTCGGGTAATAATTATGGCAGGCGGTAAAGCGGGTCAAATCCGCTCCCGCTTTCTGCCAGCCGGTGATCTCCTCAAAAGAAACCGTAGAAGCGTTGAACACAATTTGAAACGTATGGGAAAGCTCCGCCGCCTGCTGCGGGGAATAGCCGTCGTCCAGACGGATCTGGGTAACGCCCCAGTTTTGAAGGTCGTACAGAGAGCGGCAGCCGAGACGCTCCGCCGTGTCCGGCCCCACATCCATCACCAGATCCATCCCGTGTTTTTTACAGGCGGAAAGCAGGTTTTGAGCGGAGGACCGAAGGCCGTTCCTGCTTTCTTCCGGAATCTGTAAAGAGGTAAACGCACATCGGATTCCCGCACCCGCCGCGCGTGCGAGGATCTCTGCGTTTTTTTCCTCCGAAGTACTGCAATAGAAACAAACTCCCGTATTCATTGCAATTTTCCGGCAAGCGCTTCGCGGACCCTGCCGTGCGCATGGGCCAGCACCTGCTCTCCCCTTTCCGCGGAAACGTTCAGCAGCAGCATCACGATCGCGGTTTTGACCCTGCCGCCCGCCTCGCGCAGCGCGGTTTCGGCGTTTTCCCTGTCGCATGCGGTTGCCGCCATCACCATGTTCTGTGCGCGCACGTTCAGCTTTTCATTGCTGGCCTGCATATTTACCATGAGATTCTCATACGCGTACCCGATTTTCACCATACTGGCGGTGGAAATCATATTCAGAACCATCTTCTGCGCCGTACCCGACTTGAGCCGTGTCGACCCCGTCAGAACTTCCGGGCCGACATTCGGCTCTATCGCTACATCCGCCTCTTTTCCGATGTCGGAGTCCCGGTTGCAGGCGATTGCCGCCGTACGGCACCCCAGCTGCCTCGCGTAACGCAAACCGTACAGCACATAAGGAGTACGGCCGCTGGCTGCCAGCCCGATCACGGTGTCGCACGGCTTCAGCCCGATCCGCTCCAGGTCCTCCCTGCCCAATATCTGTCTCTTATACACATCTCCGAGCCCACGAGACATGCGCAGAT
>UREO01000150.1 GCA_900546895.1 uncultured Oscillospiraceae bacterium | reverse complement strand
AGATCTGCGCATGTCTCGTGGGCTCGGAGATGTGTATAAGAGACAGCTCTATTCCTCTTTCCGTTTGGGGTTACCCCAACTATTGACATTGAGCCTGTATTTTTATATCTGGTCCCAAACCCTTGTGCTGGTGGAAGAGATCGCATCCGCGCCGGCCCCGAGGGCGGCAACCACGTCCTCCTTGTCCACCACCAGACCTCCGGCAATGATCGGGATGTTTACGATTTTCTGAATGGAGCGAAGCACCTTCGGAATGCACCCCGGCATAATTTCAATGCAGTCCGGGCTGCACAGGCTCACTTGCTTGGAAACATTGTGAAAGGACATGGAATCGATCAGGAAAAAGCGGTGGATGGTGTACAGGCCCCTTGAGTTCCCGGCCTTGATCATAGACGCCCGGGTGCTGATAATGCCGTCGGCACCCGTCGTTTCCTTGATAAAATCGATCACGACGTCTTTGGACGACGTGCCTTCGATCAGATCGACGTGGACAAAAGCGCATTTTCCCTCCTGCTTGACCCGGTGGACAATATTCGCAATATTGCACAGGCTTCCGTAAAGAATAAACACAACTTTACACCTGGAATGAAGAACGTTTTCCAACCCCTCGTCGCTGTTGATCGCCGCGATGATTGGGTTGTCGCTTAGCAGATTCAAAATATCCTCTTTCATAGCAGCCTCCAATACAGGGGAAAATGAATATTTTATGACTACAGTATACCGCATTCATACTGGAAAGCAAAGATGTTTTTTATCAATCTGCATTTTATTTCATTTTTTCCGCTTGTGTGACCGCCTGTTTGTAAACCGTATCGTAGGGGACGCCGTGCTTTTCGGCGGCGGCGCGTACGTCGGCATATTCGGGCTTATATTTGAGAATGTCTCCGCCGATGCTCACCTTGATGCGTACGGGTCCGTAGGCGGTCTCTGCCGTACGGAAGGAGGAGGTCAGAATGGTACGCATACAGTCGTTTTCGCGGACCCCCAGCGTGGTAGTGTGCAAAAGCATCAGTTGTGCCATTTTCTCCCTGTCGTCCGGCCTGCATAGGCAGGTCAGCAGAGTGGACGGGCGGTTTTTCTTCATGAAGATCGGCGCGGTGAAAACGTCCAGAGCGCCCGCGGAAAGCAGCAGCTCCGTCGCGAATCCGACCGCCTCCGGCGTCATATCGTCCAGATTGCAGCTCAGCTGTGCGATTTCGTCGCGGTTATCTTCGCTTTCGGCCCAGAAGGCGCGCACGCAGTTTGCCGCCGCAAAGTCCTTGACGCCCATCCCGCAGCCGATTCTGTCCACCGCCATCGGCGGCATCGGGCCGAACCGGGAGACAAAATGCTTCAGCAGCGCGGCACCGGTCGGGGTGCAGAGCTCCCCGCGGATTTCCCCGCTGTAAATGGGTACCCCGCGTAAAATTGCCGCGGTGGCCGGCGCGGGAACGGGAAGAATCCCGTGCGCGCAGCGCACAAAGCCGCTGCCGACGTGGACCGGCGATGCGGTGACCGAATCCGGCCCCAGCAGATGGAACAGCAGACAGCAGCCCACGACGTCCACGACAGCGTCCAGGGAGCCGACTTCATGAAAATGAATCTGCTCAACGGGAACGCCGTGTACGCCGGACTCCGCCTCTCCGAGCAGGGAATAAACGGCGAGGGCGTCCTTTTTGACCGGTTCCGGAACCGGCATTCCCGAAATCATGCATTTCAGCGCTTCATAGCTGAAATGCATGTGGGTGTGCGCCTGCGCGTCCTTGTGACTGAGTTCCTCATGATCGTGCGTGTGGCTGTGTCCGCGATTGTGCTCATGACCGTCATGACGGTGAACGTGTTCAGGGTGAGCGGAGTCTTCCGCATTACTGTTGGAATGCAGCTCGTCGGGACTTACGTCCTGTGCGGTTTCTTCTTCACCGCGGACGATTACGTCGATGTGGCTTCCGATGATGCCGCATTTCTGCGAAGGGACGCACCGGACCGAAACGCCGTCCAGCCCAAGCGAGTTCATTTGCCTGAGGAAGCCTTCCTTGTCCGGATAAAGCTCCAGCAGAGCCGCCGTCAGCATGTCCCCGGCGGCGCCCATATTGCATTCAAGATACAGCTTTTTCATTGGGGTGTCCCTCCCATATGGTTGATCATGCTGGCAAGATACCCCGCGCCGAAGCCGTTGTCGATATTCACTACGCTTACGCCGCTGGCGCAGGAGTTCAGCATGGAAAGCAGGGCGGAAAGGCCGTTGAAGTTTGCCCCATAACCAATGCTGGTCGGTACGGCGATAACCGGGCAGTCCACAAGCCCGCCGATTACGCTTGCGAGCGCCCCTTCCATCCCGGCGATGGCAATGACGACGTTCGCGTCCATCAGGATATCCAGCTTGGAAAGCAGGCGGTGCAGGCCCGCCACGCCCACGTCGTACAGGCGGGCTACCTTGTTGCCCAACACCTCCGCAGTCAGCGCCGCTTCCTCGGCGACGGGCATGTCGCTGGTGCCGCCGGTTGCCACCGCGATCGTTCCGGAAGCGGTCATTTCGCTTTTGCGGCCCACAATCCCGATTTTGGACATGGGGTCGTAGGTAAGGGCGATTTTTTCACCCACCTTTTCCGCGGACTCGGCGGAAAGGCGGGTAATCAGGATGTTTTTCCCGCCGCGCGCCTGCATGGCCGAGGCGATGCCCAGAATCTGTTCCGGTGTTTTCCCGCTGCCGTAGATTACCTCCGGAATGCCCTGACGCAGCCCCCGGTGAAGGTCGATTTTGGCGTATCCTAAATCCTCATACGGACTCATTTTCAGCTTCAGAACGGCCTCCTCCGGGGAAAGCGTTCCGTTTTTTACTTTTTGCAGCAATTCCAGCGTTTTTTGCTGTTCCATATTTGTCAACCTCTCCTTTATACTCTGGGCGTCAGGTCGAGCAATACCCCGTCAAAATACGGGGAAAGAGCCTGATTCAGCTCGTTTTTCTTTTCGATTGCCATTGGAAACTGGTTTTCCGGAAGCTGGATTTTCGCCGCGCCGTGGAAAAGCCGGATCCTGAAATCGGTAAAGCCCATGGCGAACATGACGTTTTCTCCCTGCTCCACTTTTTTCAGCATGTCCTCCGTAATGGCCGTGCCGGTGGGAATTCTGGTGGCAAGGCAGGCGTAAGAGGGCTTTTCGGAAGTGAACAGCCCGGCTTCCCGGGAAAGGCGGCGGATATCGTCCTTGGTCAGACCGCATTCGCGCAGGGGCGAACGTACCCCCAGCTCCTGCAGGGCGCGCATGCCCGGCCGCCCTTCAAAGCAGTCGGAAGCATTGGTGCCGTCCATCAGAAGGCTGAAGCCGTCCTGCGCCGCCAACTTTCTGAGCTGCGTGAACAGGGTGGTTTTGCAGTAGTAGCAGCGCAGGGCGTCGTTGGCGGCAACCTGCGGATTTTCAAGAGCGTCGAATTCCGCCACGGTAAAAGGAACGTGTAACTGCTCCGCCAGACGGTGCGCGTCGTCCAGCTCAAACTGGGGCTGGAAAGCCGACTTGATAAAATAGGCATGGACGTTGCAGCCATACTGTTTTGCCGCGTACAGCAGATAAGAGGAATCCACTCCTCCGGAAAAGGCGAGTGCAGCGCGCGGATTCTGTGTAAAGAATGTTTTCAAGTCCATCGATCATAACTCCTGATGATAAAGAATAAAGGCTCACAGTACTGTGAGCCTTCTGGCAAAGCGCACAGCTGCTGCCACGCGCTGATAATTCATAATCCTGTTTTCCGTTACTCCGGGCGACATGCTTCTGCATATCAATATTAATTTATATTTTACAATATAAACAGGCTTTTGTCAATGCTTGACCCTCCCCGCAGCCTTTGAAACTCCATTCTTTTCCAGAAAAAATTTTGATGAGAAAAGATACCCGGTGCCGGGGCTGATTGACGGAAAAAGACACTTGTGCTATCATCTTAATAGGATCTGGAGGACGGAGGGTTTGAATGAAGATTATCGTGATTGACGGCCAGGGCGGCGGAATTGGCCGCAGCATCGTGGAAAGGCTGAAAGCGGAGCTTCCGGGCGCCGAACTCATCGCGGTGGGGACCAACGCCCTTGCAACCTCGGCAATGCTGAGAGCGGGGGCCGACGCCGGTGCTACCGGCGAAAATGCGGCCGTATACAACTGCGCGCATGCGGATATTATCGCAGGACCGATGGGGATTATTCTCGCGAACGCGATGCTGGGGGAAATTTCGCCCGCAATCGCACAGGCCGTTTCCGGCAGCAAAGCGGAAAAGGTGTTGGTCCCCGTGTCCGCCTGTCATGTGTACGTGGCGGGGGTGGAAGAAAAACCTATGTCCAAATATATCGAGATCGCGGTGGCTTCGATCCGGAAAATCTGCGAGGCATGACCCCGCGCAATTTCTGGCTGTTTCCATTGACTTTGACGCGAATTATGTTATAATAACCTTTGGCTAAACATCCGCCCGTAGCGAAGCTGGATATCGCAGCAGATTCCGATTCTGAAGGCCGGGGGTTCGAATCCCTCCGGGCGGGCCAAAAATAAACAGGGCATAAATCTGGTGGTGTTTCCCGGCCCGGAGGGTGAGACCCCCCGGCGCAGGCTGGGAGCAACACCGGAAAACTTTATCCCGAAGGAAAACGAAGGGACTCGCGGAACGCGGGCTGAACATGCGCCACCTTCGAATCCCTCCGGGCGGGCCATATCATCACGTCAGGATTGATATAATTTCTGACGAAGCCAAGAGCCTTGAGAAATCAAGGCTCTTTTGCTGTTCGGGTTCAAAGTGGACAAATTGTTTAAATGGTAGGTACAAGCCATATTTTAGAGCGCTGTCACTCAACTGTTTTAGAAAGTGAACCCAAAGAGGAATCGTGTAATCTTTCAAAAACTAACGCCCCCAGTCGGAGGCGTTTTCAAAAATACTCAGCTTTTTTCAAAGACATCAACGTATGGAGTGCAAACTCACGCTGACCGACCGCCCATCGCGGAAGCGAACAACAATGTCCTTTTCTGAATTTACTATGATTATCTCAACGGTAGCTCTCCAAAAATGCTCATCAAAGTCAGAGAGAAGGGTGTCTCTTCCACGCAGGACTTCGGTGAATGCCAGCACCTTTTCGCGCTTGACTCGCTTATCCTTACGCTCTTGCTCTATCTCAGCGAGCCGACGTTTAACGCTCTCATAGCGGGAATTTAATTCGGTATAGCGGGCTTGGTACTCGGTAAAATCGCCACTGCGGTGAGCCTGAGCCGTGACCAGTTCCTCCAACTGGGCGAATAACCCTGCATAGCGTTCCTGAAAAACCTCGGCTTCGTTATCCAATGCGGAAGTATCACTGATTAACGCCAATGCAGGTTCAAGCGCGGATATATAGCGTTCTTTGTTGCCAAGGATAAGGTTGAATGCCCTCATGAACGCTTCTTGTATCTGTTCCTCGGTTAGGTGTGGCGTTTCGCAAGCGAGTGTTCCGCGCTCCTTGTATTTCCCATTACATTGCCAAACCACACGGCGGTATTGGCTCTTGGAATTCCAAACCTTGCGTCCGTAGGTATGACCGCAAGTGCCGCAGATTATCATATCCGCAAAGGGTGAACAACCGCTTCTATTCTTACCAAGGATGCGGTTTTTGGCGATTTCGGCTTGCACCAAGTCGAACATTTCTTGCGATATAATTGCTGGGTGACTTTCTGTAACGAAGTATTGAGGTACTTGCCCCTCGTTCTTTACCATCTTTTTTGTAAGAAAATCCTCACAGAATGTCTTTTGAAGTAAGGCATTCCCCGCATATTTTTCGTTTTGCAAAATAGAAATCACCGTAGATACCGCCCATTCTTTTTTGCCCGATGGAGTAGGAATTTCGGAAGCGGTCAGGGTGCGGCAAATATCTCTAACGGTTGTACCGTTCAAATATTGCTGATAAATCTGCCGTACAATCTTTGCTTCGGACTCTACAATCTTCGGAGTGCCGTCCTTACCGCGCTCGTAGCCGAGAAACTGCTTATAGGGCATGGATACCTTGCCATCAGCAAAGCGTTTTCGCTGTCCCCATGTAACGTTTTGGGAGATGCTGCGTGATTCTTCTTGTGCGAGGCTACTCATGATGGTAATCAGAAGTTCACCCTTGCCGTCAAATGTCCAGATATTTTCCTTTTCAAAGTAGCACTCCACGCTTTTTTCTTTTAGTTTGCGTATTGTTTGAAGGCTGTCGACGGTATTTCTGGCAAATCGGCTTACACTTTTCGTAACAATTAAATCTATCTTACCAGCCAATGCATCAGCAATCATACGCTTGAAGCCGTCGCGTCGCTTGGTGTTGACAGCCGAGATACCCTCATCGGTGTAAACCTCGACCATCTGCCAATCCGAGCGTTCGGCAATATATTTTGTGTAATAATCCACCTGAGCGGTGAAGGAAGTTTCTTGCTCCTCGCTGTCAGTTGAAACACGGGCATACGCAGCTGTTCGCCTCTTATTTACGGGTGAATATGTTACCTGCGTAAACATCGGAACGGTAGCCGGTATCACCGTTATATTAGCTTTTTTGCTCATTCTGTTCTCTCCGTTTCTGTGCTATAGCAAGCTGGCGCTGCCTTGCCTCCTCTTTCATTTCGGGTGTCCAACTATGGCGGCGTGAAATGTGCTGCCAATCGATATCAATAATATGACTATTCTTCATAATAAAGGTGAGCATATTTTTACGTGGCACTCGAATTTCAGAAATTAGCTCCAATCCGCCAACTTCAGCAACTTTTTCATCTAAAATATCCTCGGGTATCTGCTGTGCATCACATTGGTCTTTGCCGAATGTATCAAATGTAGTGCAAATCCACACAATTTTTTCGTATTTGCTCCCGGCAGCGGCGTGCTTGCGCTTATAAGGCGCGCCACATCTGCCGCAGGTCATCAAACCTGTATAAGGGTAGCTTTCTTGCGGTATGGCGGCGTTTTTGAATTGCTCTGCCCTACGAGCAATCTCTGCTTGAACCATCGAAAAGGTATCGCTATCTATAATCGCTTCGTGGCTGTCCTCAACAAAATATTGTGGAAGCTGACCGATGTTCTTGACAGCCCTTTTTGTCAGGTGGTCAGTAACAAAGGTCTTTTGAAGAAGCATATTCCCCTGATATTTTTCGTTGCGGAGTAGTTCCGAAATTCCTGACTTGCTTAATTTTATGCCCTGAGAACGATATTTTTTAACAATTGCGAGAATGCCCATGCCCGACAGATAATCATCAAAGATGGCTCTCACCAGTTCAGCTTCTTCGGGAATGACCACCAGTCTGCCATTTTGCAGATGATACCCCAACATGGACATTCCGCTGACCTTGCCTTCCTTGAAGTTTTTGCGGGCGCGCCACTTCTGGTTTTCCGAGCAAGAAAGCGATTCTTCCTGTGCAAAAGAAGAGAGGATGGATAACATCAATTCTCCATCCCCACTCATTGAGTGCATATTCTGTTCCTCGAAGAACACATCCACACCAAGAGTTTT
>UREO01000149.1 GCA_900546895.1 uncultured Oscillospiraceae bacterium | reverse complement strand
GGTGCTATGATATGCTTATTATTCATGATATACTCAATAATATTGAGTGGGGCAGTCTTGAAAATCGGGCGTCTGGAACCCGCGTGGTAAAATTGCGGCTGTGCCGGTGATCCGAAGCGTCGGAGGCAGAACATGAAAAAAGACAAGGAAAAGAAAAAGAAGCGCGCAAAGCGCCCGGAGCCAAAACAGGAATCCGCGGGAAAAACTCGGGAAGGCGCGGCGGCGGAATCTTCCGAGGACCCTCTTTCGTATGCGCTGACCGCGGTGGGCGGCAAATGGAAGCTCCGGATTCTGTGGGTGCTGCGCGGCGGCACAAGCCTTCGCTACGGCGAAATCAAGCAGCAGATTCCCCCGATCACCGACATGATGCTCAGCCAGAGCCTGCGCGAACTGACGGCCTCGGGGCTGATTGTACGCCAGCAGTTCCAGCAGATTCCGCCGAAGGTGGAGTACCGGATCACCCCCAACGGAGGCGACCTGATTCCCGCGGTGGAGCTTCTGTGCGCCTGGGCCTTAAAACAAACCAAAGGAGAAAAATAACATGGAACGATACACTCTGGTCCCCCCTTACACCGCAAAGGAAACGCGTTATACACAGATGCAGTACCGCCGCTGCGGCAGGAGCGGCCTGAAGCTGAGCGCCGTTTCGCTCGGCTACTGGCACAATTTCGGTACTTACGACCAGTACGAAACCGACCGCGCGGTCACTCGCCGCGCGTTTGACCTTGGGATTACCGTTTTTGACCTTGCCAACAACTACGGCCCCCCGGCAGGCAGCGCGGAGGAAACCTTTGGCCGCCTGATGAAGGAGGACATGCACCCTTACCGCGACGAAATGGTCATCACCACCAAAGCGGGCTACACCATGTGGCCCGGACCGTATGGTGATTTCGGCTCCCGCAAGTACCTGCTCGCAAGCCTTGACCAGAGCCTGAAACGGATGGGACTTGACTATGTGGATATCTTTTACCATCACCGCATGGACCCGGAGACCCCGCTGGAAGAAACCATGGGCGCGCTCGCACACGCGGTAAAGAGCGGCAAGGCGCTTTACGCCGGGATTTCCAACTACAGCCCCGAAAAGGCAAGGGAAGCCGCTTCCCTTTTGAAGGAAATGGGCGTTCCCTGCCTGATCTGCCAGTCGCGCTATAGCCTGCTGGACAGAAAGGTGGAACAGGACGGGCTGTTTGAGGCGCTTTCCAGCTGCGGAATGGGCGCGACCGCGTTCAGCCCGCTGGCGCAGGGGCTTCTGACCGGAAAATATAACAACGGCATCCCGCAGGATTCCCGCGCGGCGGGGGCTTCTGTCTTTTTGAACAAGGACCGCATTACGCCCGAAGCCATTGAAAAGGTCGTCGCGCTCGGCAAGCTGGCGGCGCGCCGGGGCCAGACCACCGCGCAATTCTCCCTTTCGTGGGTACTGCGCCAGCCGGTGATGGCCAGCGTGCTGATCGGTGCCAGCCGCGTTTCCCAGCTGGAAGAGAATTTGGGCGCGCTGAACAATCTGGATTTTTCGAAAGAGGAAATCCGCGAAATAGACGCGATTCTGCGGTAACGGCGAATTCCTTTGTAAAAATACCGCCCCCCGAAAGGGGGGCTTTTTGCGACCGATTCCGCCTTTTTTACAATTGTATCAAGATGGTACATATAGCGTAATAATTCTAATAATTAAAAATTTAACGCTATATCTTGTGGAAGTTTTTCTTGACAAGCACATGATATTGCGGTAAAATTTAAAGCATCCACTGAAAAAAAGAAGCAAATTACGGAGTTTTTGCTTTGAAAGGAATGTTTCAAAATGGCTGTCAAAATACAGAAACGCAACGGTGTAGTTGTGACGTTCGATAAAGAAAAAATTCGCAATGCGATTTATAAAGCCAACCAGGCGGTCGCGGAGGAAGAGATGGGCGCGCCCGTTCTTGACCGGCTGACGGGCAAGGTAGTCAGGGCCTTTCAGGGCGACAGCATCCCCACCGTCGAGCAGGTACAGGACGCGGTGGAGGAAACCCTGATTGCCGCGGACTACGCCAAAACCGCAAAGGCTTACATCCTTTACCGCGCGGAGCACACCAAAATCCGCCAGGCCGAGGGCGACCTGATGAACATCTACAAGGAGCTGACCTTCCGCGACGCGAAGGATGCCGATATCAAGCGCGAAAACGCAAACATCGACGCGGACACCGCTATGGGGACCATGCTGAAATACGGTTCCGAGGGCTCCAAATATTTTATCAACAACTACGTCCTTCCGAAGGAAATTGCCGCCGCGCATCTTAGCGGCGACATCCATATCCACGACGAGGACTTCTATATGCTGACGGAAACCTGCTGCCAGATCGATCTGATCAAGCTGTTCAAGGGCGGCTTTTGCACCGGACACGGCGCGCTGCGCGAGCCGAACGACATCCGTTCCTACGCCGCGCTGGCCTGTATTGCAATTCAGGCAAACCAGAACGAAATGCACGGCGGGCAGTCCATTCCGAATTTCGATTATTCCTTGGCGCCGGGCGTCGCTAAAACCTTCCGGAAGGCTTATTTCAAAGCCCTTTCCCAGTTTTTTCAGGTTGCAAACGGAATGAAGGAAACGGATGCCGACGCGCTGGTCAAAACCATCCGGGCGGATTTGGGCACGGATATTACGCTTTCCTCCGCCGACCGGTACGGCGATGCTTTGAAGGCCTACCTTCCGGCGCATCAGAAGAAAAACAGCTTTGAAGAAATCTCCGAAGAGGAAGCCGTGCGCGCGCACCGGTACGCCGTAAAAGCCGGCACCGGCAACACCGAGTCGGCGACCTATCAGGCAATGGAAGCTCTCATACATAATCTGAACACCATGAATTCCCGCGCGGGCGCGCAGGTCCCGTTTTCTTCTATCAACTACGGCACCGATACCTCGCCGGAAGCACGCATGCTCGTCCGTAACCTGCTCAACGCCACCTCCGCCGGGCTGGGAGACGGCGAAACGCCAATTTTCCCCGTACAGATTTTCAAAGTCAAAGAGGGAATCAACTACAATGAGGACGACCCCAACTACGACCTGTTCAAGCTGGCCTGCAAGGTAAGCGCGAAGCGGTTGTTCCCGAATTTCAGCTTTATCGACGCGCCGTTCAACCTGCAGTACTATCAAGAAGGCGACTACAATACGGAGGTGGCTTATATGGGCTGCCGCACCCGTGTCATGGGCAATACCCACGACAGGACGAAGGAACTCACCTGTGGACGCGGAAACCTGAGCTTTACCTCGCTGAACCTTCCCCGCATCGCGATCGAGGCGAAGGGCGACCTCAAGGCTTTCTATGAAACGCTGGACAAACGGATGGATCTCGTCATCCGCCAGCTGATGCACCGCTTTAAAATCCAGTGCTCCAAAAAAGTATACAACTATCCGTTCCTGATGGGGCAGGGCGTCTGGATCGACTCCGAAAAGCTCGACCCGCAGGACAGTGTGGAAGAGGTCCTAAAGCACGGCACTCTGAGCATGGGCTTTATTGGCCTTGCCGAAACGCTGAAAGCGCTGACCGGAAAGCACCACGGGGAAAGCGCGGAAAGCCAGAAGCTCGGCCTTGAAATTGTTTCCTATATGAGAAAGCGGATGGACGACGAATCGGCGAAAACCGGCCTGAACTTCACCCTGCTTGCCACTCCGGCGGAAGGGCTCTCCGGCCGCTTTGTGCGCATTGACCAAAAGAAATACGGCAAAATTCCGGGCGTCACCGACCGCGAGTATTACACCAACTCTTTCCACGTGCCCGTTTATTTCCCGATCAAGGCGTTTCAGAAAATTGAGCTGGAAGCGCCCTACCACGCGATGACCAACGCGGGCCACATCAGCTATGTGGAACTGGACGGCGACACCTGCAAAAATATCGACGCGTTTGAAGCGGTAATCCGCTGCATGAAGGAACACGGCATCGGCTACGGTTCGGTGAACCACCCGGTCGACCGCGACCCGGTGTGCGGCTTCAACGGGATTATTGACAACGAATGCCCCAAGTGCCACCGCTCCGAAAACGACGGCGGCCCCAAATTTGAGCGGATCCGCCGGATCACCGGGTATCTGGTCGGCACCACCGACCGGTGGAACAACGCGAAACGCGCGGAAGAAAGGGACAGAGTGAAGCATGGGCTCTAAGCTGAAAATTTGCGGAGTCGAGCCCGAGTCGATCGTGGACGGAAAGGGTTTCCGCTATGTGGTATTTGCACAGGGCTGCCCTCACCGCTGCCCCGGCTGCCACAACCCGCAGTCCCATGATTTTAACGGCGGGAAATGGGCGGATATTGACGACCTGTTCGCCGAAATCTGTGAAAACCCGCTCCTGAAAGGCGTGACCTTCAGCGGAGGGGAGCCTTTTTCCCAACCGAAGCCACTGGTGGAGCTGGCCAGGCGGATTCACGCAAGGAAGCTGGATCTGACCGTATTTACGGGTTATCTCTATGAGGAGCTTTGCGCGCGGCACGACCCGGACACCGACGCGCTGCTGCGGGAAGCCGACGTGTTGATCGACGGACCGTTCCTGCAGGAGCAAAAGGACCTGACCCTTGTGTTCCGGGGGAGCCGGAACCAGCGCGTCATTGATATGAACCGAACGAGAGAAACCGGCACGCTCGTGCTGGATGAAGTCGAAAAAGAAGCGTTCTCCTGATGGGGGATGCTTCTTTTTTGTAAAAATATAGGCGATCTTGTACCAAATTTTCCTTGTCAATTTGATTTCCATGTGTTACCATAATTATATATATTCCGGTATATTTTTCGGAAAGGGATGAGTGCTTATGCTGCCCGACGTTGTTGCACAGGAACAGATTCAGATCAAAATGCTGGGCGAATTCTCCATCACCATTAACGGCAATCAGCTTACGAATTTGAAAGGCCGCACCAAAAGGGTGTGGATGCTGATTCAATACCTGATTGCGAACCGGCATAAGGAAAATTCCACCGAAAAGCTGGTGGAAGTACTGTGGCCGGACAATCAATGCAATAACCCGCTGAACGCTCTAAAAAACCTTGTTTACCGGGCCCGGGAGCTTTTGAAGGGCCTTTCGGGAAACGATAAGGCGGAGTACATTCAGTATATCCACAATACCTATTCGTGGAACAACAGCTATTCCTGTCTGATTGACACGGAGCAGTTTACGGAGTTTTACCGGCGGGGAAGCGACGTTTCCAAAACGCAGGAAGAACGGGTAGAGGCTTTTAAAGCCGCCCTGCAGCTTTACTGCGGGGAATTTCTGCCCAAATCGACCTATAGCAACTGGGTGATTTCCGCCAGCGCGTACTACTCGAATCTTTATCATCAGTGCGTGCTGCGCTGCTGCGGGCTGCTGATTGATCTTCGCCGTTTCAGCGAGGTGACCCGGATTTGTGAAAACGCGCTCATTTATTCCCCGCTTGAGGAATCCGTCCACAAGATGCTTCTGTTCGGCTACCTTTCCACCGGCCAGCGCAACAAAGCGCGGGACCACTACAATTATGTGATCGACCTGTTTTACAAGGAGCTGGGCGTGGATATTTCCGAATCCATGCGTGCGCTGTATAAACAGCTGGTCAACAGCATCAACAATGTGGAAATGGACTTGGGCGTTATTAAGAACGACCTAAAGGAAGCTTCCGCCGTGGAAGGCGCATATTACTGTGATTACGACGTATTCAAATCCATCTACCGGATTCAGGCGCGTTCGGTGGCGCGTACCGGAAACTCGGTCTTTATTGTTTTGTTTACCATCAGCGGTCTGGACGGCGAGCTGCCGAAGCCTCGGATCGCCAAGCTGGCTTCCGTGCGGCTGAAAACAACCATTATGGACAGTCTGCGCAAAGGGGACACGGTCGCTTCCTACAGCACCACACAGTTTATCGTGATGCTGCCCCTTATCAGCTACGAAAATGCGGAAATGGTGGTGGACCGTATCCTGCAGAAATTCCGGTTCCGGTACCGCAGGGACAACGTAAAAATTTCTACAAGAATCAACGCGCTCGATTCAGCGGAATAAGCGATTTGAAAACCGGGCTGAGGGGAAGGACGACATGCGGAAATACAAATCCATATTCCCTGTGTTTTTGCTCGTGTTTCTGCTGTCCGCCTGTGTCGGACAATCCCCCGAAAGTGCTTTGGAGCCGACTTCCTCCTCCGCAAGTTTTCCCGCGGAGTCCGGCGCCGTTTCGGCTCCGTTTTCTTCACACGACATTTCTTCTGGGGAAGCTTCCTCTTCCGGGGCCGGCTCCTCTTCAACTGCCGAATTCTCCTGCGTACCGTCGGAACCGGCGTCTTCCTCCAGGCAGGACCCTGTTTCCAAAGTTCTGAATTCCTCTTCCGAAACGGTCGTCATGAGTTCGTCCCTGCCGCCCACGGCGGCGCCGGCCCCCGCCGCAAAGCCGATGCCCGCCGTCACGGCGAAGATGCCGCAGGCTCCCGGCACGGAGGTTTTCAGCAAAAGCGGCGCTTCGATCGATTTCAGCAACGCCGGGCAGGGTTACGTCATGGTACGCTACAGCGGTTCCTCGGTCATCAAGGTATTGGTTTATTTCAACGGAGGTTCCTCCTATTACCAGTACAACCTTGCGGCAGACGGCGTCTACGTCGCTCTTCCCCTGCAAAGCGGCAGCGGCACCTATAAAGTACGGTTTATGGAAAACGTTTCGGGGGACAGTTACGCCGAGCTTTGCTCCAAACAGCTAAACGCTTCCGTTTCGGGCTGGGGGTATACGCTTTACCCCAACCAGTACGTCAGCTACGGCGCTTCCTCCGCGGCGGTGGTTAAGGCAAAAAGCCTTTGCGCTTCGGCAACCGGCAACGCACAGAAGGTCGCTGCCATTTATCAATTTATTACCTCAACCATCAAGTACGATTATCAAAAGGCGAACAGCGTAAAAGCGGGCTATCTGCCCAACGTGGACAGCACGCTGTCCGCAAAAACGGGCATCTGCTTCGACTACGCGGCTCTGATGGCCGCCATGTGCCGCGCGCAGGGAATTCCGACGCGGCTGATCATCGGCAACACCAGCGCAGGATACCATGCCTGGAACGAGATTTATCTGGACGGGTGGAAGCGCTATGATTCCACTTTTGCCGCGGCCGGGCAGTCCGCCGGGACTTATACGGCGGAAAAATACTATTAACGGCGGAGAATCGGAACAAAAAAGCCAACAGGCGGTTTGGAGGATGAACCATGGATCAAAATCCGGCGATCAGTCAGCGTAAAACAAAGCCTCTCTCCTCGGGCGACGTTTCTCTTTTCTGTTCTCAGGTGGTTCTTCTGCTGAGGGCGGGAATCCCCCTGCGGGAGGGCATCGGCACGATCAGCGAAAATATTGCGGATGAAAAGGGCCGGGAGCTGATTCACCGGATTCAGGCGGCAGTGGAACAGAACGGCTCGCTGTATCTTGCGCTGAACAGCACCGGCGCTTTTCCAAAATACATGGTCAACATGGTGAATATCTGTCTCTTATACACATCTGACGCTGCCGACGAATTAGACGGTG
>UREO01000148.1 GCA_900546895.1 uncultured Oscillospiraceae bacterium | reverse complement strand
TACACCGTCTAATTCGTCGGCAGCGTCAGATGTGTATAAGAGACAGGTATATATGATATTCTATTTATCACGATAAATCAAATGAATTGTCAGATATTGTATATCAGCCTGAAATTGAGAAAGCGGTTGAAATTATTTGATTTAAGTTATACAATATTATCATAATAAAAAATTTGCAGATTCCTGCGCAAAAGGAAATCGGTGTGATGGATTGCGGTAAAACGAACCGTAGGAAAGGGGGCGGCTCATTGCGCAGACGCGGAGAAAAGATCATGAAAAGCCGCACCGGCTGGCGGAATGCCGATCAGGTGCGAAAAATAAAAATCGTTATGACCGTTATCGCGGTGATCGTCTGTATTTCGGTTGCTTCGGGGGCCGTTTTGGTGTGGGTTCAGCTTAAGCAACCGTTCACGAAACCGGCGTCCTCTTCGGTTTCCAGTATGGCTGAAGCGGCCTCTTCCAAGGCGCTGCCTGTCTACGACGATTCCTATAATCTGACGGTGGTAAACGCGTCCACCCCGATCAAGTCCGATTTTCAGGTTCAGCCCGGGCAGCTGGAGGGAATCACCGTCGATGCCAGAATCCTGCCCGCGCTCCGGGAAATGATGGACGATGCGAAGTCCGCGGGATGTCCCCTGAAGCTGACAAAGGGCTATGTGGACGCAAAGGAGCAGGACAAGATCTTCTCCGCCGCCGTACAGGATATGGTAAAGAATCAGGGCTTTACACAGGTGAGGGCGGAAAATCAGGTGCAGAATACGGTCGGGCGCGGAGGATACAATGAAAATCAGACCGGCATGGCGGTGGAGTTTGCGGCGGAGGGCGAAGCCGCGGGTACTGATTTTTCCGCTACTCCGCAGTATAAATGGCTTGTCAAGAACAGTGTGCAGTACGGTTTCGTGCTGCGGTATACCGAAGCAAAGGCCGCAATCACCGGTGTGGCGGCCAACCCGCGTCATTTTCGGTATGTCGGCAGCGGCAACGCCGTAAAGATGCGGGAATATTCCATGTGCCTGGAAGAATTTGCGGCCTATATCCGCAAGCAAAGTCCGAAATAAGCAGAAATATTCCTGAAATGTGATTTTTTACTTGCAATTTGAGAATCTCTATGGTAAAATTCAAATGTTAAGTTGCAGTTTGGTTGAAAGAGGTGACAGGTAATGAAGGAAAATATACATCCCAAGTATAAAGAAACTACGATCACATGCGCATGCGGAAATGTTATAAACACAAAGTCCACGAAGGAAAATATCCGCGTTGAAATATGCTCCAAGTGCCATCCGTTCTTTACAGGTAAGCAAAAGCTTGTTGATACAAGCGGACGTGTTGATATGTTTAAGAAGCGTTACGGTATGGGCAAGTAATTGACACATTGAGTTTTCTAGGATTAGCTTAGGCGGTGCAGGCTTTCTGCGCCGCTTATTTTTTGTGGAGGATACCCGTGGTTGAATATCGAACAGTTGAAAAGGAAGCCCGTGCAGAGTTTGTGGAAAGGCGTTCGCGCTTTATCGGCTGCGTAAAGCCTGTAAAAACCGAGGAAGAGGCGGTTTCATTCATTAATTCCGTAAAATCCAAAAACTGGAACGCATCCCACAACGTTTACGCGTACTCGCTTCGTCAGGGGCAGATCAGGCGCTATTCGGACGACGGCGAGCCGCAGGGCACGGCGGGAATCCCGGCGCTGAACGTGCTGGTGAAGTCCGGCGCGGTGGATACGGCGGTCGTCGTCACCCGGTATTTCGGCGGAATCCTTCTCGGCGCCGGGGGCCTTGTGCGGGCCTATTCCCACGGAGCGTCTCTCGCACTGGAGCAGGCCGGAATCATTACGATGAGGACCTGCCTGACGCTCGAGGTCTGCTGCGATTACAATCAGTACGGCAGAGTAAGCGCACTGATACCGGAAAGCGGCGGAACGGTGGACAATGCGGAGTTTACCGATTTTGTAAGGCTATCTTTTCATATGAGCGACGAAGATATGCGCTCCTTTGAACAAAAATTGGCCGACGCCACCTGCGGCCAGTGCAAGACGGAGGTCACAGGAGAAAAGTTTTTTAAATTTTCCTGAGAATTGAAGGGATTTTGTATCATCCTGCGTATATCTATATGAAACCCAAAAAATATAGAAAAACAGGCGGTGATATAATGACGGTCCGTGAACGTACACAGGAGATTGAAGAACAAACCCTTTCGTCCTATGCCGCGCTTTCCAGAAATACGCTGGGCAGGGACGTTCCCGAGGAGGAGTGCGATCTGCGCACACCTTATCAGCGGGACCGGGATAAAATCCTTCACTGCAAATCTTTTCGCCGGCTGAAGCATAAGACGCAGGTCTTTCTTTCCCCGGAAGGCGACCACTACCGCACGCGCCTGACCCACACGCTGGAGGTTTCTCAGATTGCCCGCACCATAGCAAGGGCGCTCCGGCTGAACGAAGATCTGACGGAGGCGATTTCCCTCGGCCATGATCTGGGGCATACGCCGTTTGGCCATGCGGGGGAACGGGCGCTGGACCAGCTTTGTCCCGGCGGATTCCGCCACTACGAGCAAAGCGTGCGTATCGTGGAAAAGCTTGAGAAAAACGGCGTCGGCCTCAATCTGACAAAAGAGGTGCGCGACGGAATTCTGTGCCACACCAAGGGCAGGGAGGCCATGACGCTTGAGGGAAGAATTGTCCGTACGGCGGACCGGATTGCCTACATAAATCACGATATGGACGACGCCGAGCGAGCGGGGGTACTGCTGGAAAGCGATATTCCGAAAGATATCAAATCCGTTTTGGGCGGACGGCGGACGGAAAGAATCGATACCTTGGTCCATTCCGTCGTGGAAAACAGCCGGAACGGGGAAATCAGAATGGAACCGAGGGTTCAGGAGGCTTTTGACAGGCTGCACGATTTTATGTTTGAGTCCGTCTATCTGAATCCCTGCGCAAAGGCGGAAGAGAAAAAAGTTCCGAATCTGATCGGCACGCTGTACAGCTATTATCTGCAGCGGCCCGGGCGTTTTCCGCCCGATATGTGCCTGATTGCGGAGCAGGACGGAGCCGAGCGCGCCGCCTGCGATTATATTGCAGGAATGACCGATCATTTTGCGGTTCAGCTGTTTCAGGATATTTATGTGCCGAAATCCTGGAAATTGTAAATTTCAATAAAAATGAGGTGACGATATGCCATTGCCGGAAGCTTTTATGCAGGAGTTAAAGGCGCGCTGCGAAATATCCGAAGTCGTCGCTTCTTATGTCAATCTCAAGCACAGCGGCAGGAATCTGGTCGGACTTTGTCCTTTTCACAATGAAAAGACGCCGTCCTTCAACGTGTATCCGGAAAACGGCTCGTTTTACTGCTTTGGCTGCGGTGCGGGCGGCGACGTCATTACGTTTGCCCGCCGCATTGAAAATCTGGATTACATGGAGGCGATTCGCTTTTTGGCGCAGCGTGCCGGGCTTCAGGTGCCGGAAAATCAGGTCGACGACGGCATGGCCAAGCTGCGGGCGCGCATTCTGGAAATCAACCGCGAGGCCGCACGGTACTATTATTCAATATTAAATTCAGAGCAGGGGAAGGCGGGCATGGATTATTTGAACCGCCGTGCCTTATCGCCCGCCACGATCCGCCATTTCGGGCTGGGGTACGCTCCGGCTTCCCGTTACTCGCTGGCGGGATGTCTGGAGAAGAAGGGTTACACGCAGAACGAAATGATTCTGGCCAATGTCGCTTTCAAAGGCCGGTCGGGACAAGCTGTTGACCGCTTTTTTTCGCGGGTAATGTTTCCCATCATCGATCTGAGGGGAAATGTGATTGCTTTCGGCGGCCGCGTGCTGACCGATGAAAAGCCGAAATATCTCAATACTTCGGATACGCCTGTGTTCAATAAAGGCAATTTTCTGTTCGCACTGAATTTTGCCAAAAACAGCGGCACCGAGCAGCTGATCCTGTGCGAAGGTTACATGGATGTGATTTCCATGCATCAGGCCGGGTTCACCAACGCGGTCGCCACGCTGGGTACGGCGCTGACGCCAAATCAGGCCCGCCTGATGGCGCGGTATACGAAAGAAGTGGTTCTTTCCTACGATGCCGACGAAGCGGGGCAGAAGGCGACCGCGCGCGCCATCCCGATTCTGCGCGAGGCGGGGCTGCTGGTGAAGGTGCTTACGATTTCCGGAGGAAAAGACCCGGACGAATACATACGATCGAACGGCCAGAACGGCCGGGTGAAATTCAAGCAGCTGATTGACGCCAGCGGAAACGACGTAGAATACCGTTTGCAGAAAATCCGGCAGGTCTGTAACATTCAGACGCCGCAGGGCCGGGTGGATTACCTCACGGGCGCTTCCACGGTGCTGGCGACGCTGGACAACCGGATCGAGCAGGAGGTATACGCGGGAAAGCTTGCGGAGGAAATCGGAATTGAGCGTACGGCCATTTTGCAGCAGGTGCAGAAGAACCGCTCGAAACTGAAAAAAAATCAGGAGCAAAAGGCATTTAAGGCGTTCCAACAGCAGTCGGCGGGTGTTCGCGACAGTATCAACCCCGAAAAAGTGCAGCATTTAAGGGCTGCAAGCGCGGAAGAGGCGCTGATTGCGTATATTGTTCAATACCCTGAGAACGCTATAGCAGTAGAAAGGCTTTTGCCGGCCGAAAAATTTGCGACAACGTTTAACCGCCGTGTATATGAGACAATAATGGAAAGAATTAGGAATGCGAAGGCGGTCAGCCTTACAGATATAGCGGAAGAGTTCTCCATGGAAGAGATTTCTTCCATTGCCAAGATTTTTGCAAAATTTCACGGTGTTTCCGTTACAATGCGGGACGCAGAGGAATATATCGATGTTATTCAGCAGGAATATGAAAAAATGAGCGTAGAAAACGTAAATTCAGCAGAGCCGCAGGAGATACAGGATTACCTGCAAAAGCTGAGGTCACAGAAGAAATAGGGGGACTAATTTATGGGAGCACCGGACAAGAAAACAGTGATCAGGGAATTAATCGAGCAGGGAAAGAGCAAAGGACAGCTTTCGACCAAGGAAATTTTGGACGCGATCGGAGAACTGGACTTTGAACCCGAGCAGATCGAAAAATTCTATGATACGCTGGAAGCACAAGGTGTGGAAATTATTGAGGACTTTGCCGACGTAGCGCTGGAAGACATTGATTTCAACACGCAGGTGGAGGAAAACGAAGATGTGGAATCTGCGCTCAGCACGGAAGGAATTGCGATCGACGACCCTGTCAAGGTTTACCTGAAAGAGATCGGCCGGGTTCCCCTTTTGACGCCGGAGGAGGAAATCGACCTTGCCATTCGTATTTCCGATGGGGACGAGAACGCAAAAAAGCGCCTTTCCGAAGCAAACCTCCGCTTGGTCGTCAGCATTGCGAAGCGCTATCTGGGGCGCGGCATGCAGTTCCTGGACCTGATTCAGGAAGGCAACCTCGGCTTGATTAAGGCGGTGGAAAAATTCGATTACTCCAAGGGTTTTAAATTTTCCACCTATGCAACGTGGTGGATCCGTCAGGCGATTACCCGCGCCATTGCCGATCAGGCAAGAACCATTCGGATCCCGGTTCACATGGTGGAAACCATTAATAAGGTAAAAAAGGTTTCTAGTCAGCTTCTTCACACCAACGGCCACGAGCCGACCGCCGACGAGATTTCCGAAGAGCTGGATATGCCGGTGGATAAGGTGCGTGAAATCATGCGCGTCGCACAGGAGCCGGTTTCCCTGGAAACGCCAATCGGCGAGGAAGAGGACAGCCATCTCGGCGACTTTATTCCGGATGACGACGCCCCGGCACCGGCGGATGCCGCTTCCCACACGCTGTTGAAGGAACAGCTTGCCGATGTGCTCGACACGCTGACCCCCAGAGAGGAAAAGGTGCTCCGTCTGCGCTTCGGTCTGGAAGACGGCCGTTCCCGCACTTTGGAAGAAGTCGGAAAGGAATTCAATGTTACCAGGGAACGTATCAGACAGATTGAGGCGAAGGCTCTGCGTAAGCTGCGCCATCCGAGCCGCAGCAAAAAGCTGAAAGATTTCCTGGATTAAAGGGGATGACTGGCAATGGTCATGACACTGGAAGCCGATTACGCCGTCAGAATTGTGGAAATGCTGGCGGTATCCAATCGAAAAATAGACGCGAGGTCCATTTCCGATCAAGCCCATGTTCCTTTGCGGTTTGCGCTGAAAATTCTGCGCAAGCTGGTGGCGGGCGGCCTGATCGTCTCGTACAAGGGTGCGCACGGCGGCTATATGCTTGCGCGGGAACCCGGCAAAATCACCCTGCGAGAAGTGATTGAGTCGGTCGAAGGCCCGTATATGATCAGCCGATGCCAGCAGGACGAGTACGCCTGCCAGCACAACACCCACTGTAAGGTTCATCAGATCTACGACGAGATTTCGTCCATTGTACGTAAGAAACTGGATTCCTATACCTTCGATTCCCTCGGTAATGGCGATCCGGGCGATATAATAGGGGAAAAAGGGGAAAAATGAACATAAAAAAATCCGGCGGCTGTTTAGTCGTCGGATTTTTACCATTTAAATAATAAATCTGTAAAATATGGCTTGACAAACACAATATATTGTAATAAAATAATATACTGCATCATCATGGAAACATATACTCACGTCTATCTTGCTCTATCATATCACAACAATTTCAAAAAGGCAAGAGGTTCCCATGAAAACCTTCCAAAAGGGGAGATGGATGCAGCTTATTTTTGTGCTTTATTTCTTGCGAAGATGGTAAATATATGAATGGAGTGATCGAGCCAATGGTGAATGTCAAACCGGTGCAAGTAGGTAAAAATGTTCGCATGAGCTTCGCGCGTATTGATGAAGTCTTGGACATGCCAAACCTGATCGAGGTACAGAAGAATTCCTATCAGTGGTTTCTTGAAGAAGGCCTTAAGGAGGTTTTCAAGGATGTTTCGGGGATTACTGACTATACCGGCAATCTTGTGCTGGATTTTGTGAATTACAAACTGGACGACGACAAACCGAATTACAGCGTGGAAGAATGCAAAGAGCGCGACGCTACCTATGCGGCCGCTCTGAGAGTTACCGCCCGCCTTCTCAACAAGGAAAGCGGGGAAATAAAAGAATCCGAGGTTTTCATGGGCGACTTCCCGCTCATGACGGACAGCGGCACTTTTGTTATCAACGGTGCGGAACGCGTGATTGTTTCCCAATTGGTCCGTTCACCCGGTGTTTATTATAAAATGGAATATGACAAGACAGGCAAGGAGCTGTTCAGCTCCACCGTTATCCCGAACCGCGGCGCGTGGCTGGAATATGAAAACGACGCCAACGACGTTTTCTATGTCCGTATCGATAAAAACAGGAAAATTCCGGTAACGGTCTTTGTCCGCGCGCTCGGCCTTGGAACCGACGAGGAAATCCGCGAATATTTCGGCGATGACGACCGTATGAACGCCACTATTGAAAAGGATCCCTGCAAAAACACCGAAGAGGCTCTTTTTGAAGTATACAGAA
>UREO01000147.1 GCA_900546895.1 uncultured Oscillospiraceae bacterium | reverse complement strand
AACTTGTCTATCGTTATGATTGACATCGTTTCAATAAAAAGGTATGATAATATTCATGTCTTTTTTGATTCGGAGGAAAAACCATGGATTACTTTTCATTGGTCGGCATTGCTTTGGGCCTTGCCATGGACGCGTTTGCAGTCAGCATTACCAACGGGGCGACGATCCGAAAAGTCACGCCGAGATTCTCCTTAAAGCTTGCATTCAGCTTCGGACTTTTTCAGGCATTGATGCCTATGCTCGGCTGGCTCATTGGAAAAGCGGGAGAAGGTTTTATCAATGCGGTGGATCACTGGATCGCTTTGCTTCTTCTTTCTTACCTGGGAATCAGAATGATGATAGAATCCTCTAAAGAACCGGAAGAAAAAAGCACCGGTCCAAGACAAAACGACATCGGTTTCAAAACCCTTGTTACTCTTTCCGTTGCGACCAGCATTGACGCTCTGGCTACCGGAATTCTTCTTCCGTCCGCCGTGGGCGCCAAAACGGCAGCCCTGATGGTTTCTTCCGTGGGAATCATCGGAACCGTCACCTTTTTTCTTTGCCTGATCGGTGTTTATATCGGGAAAAATTTCGGGAAGCTATTTTCTTCAAAAGCGGAGCTGTTCGGCGGAATTGTCCTGACGGGCATTGGTGTCAAGATTTTCGTGGAGCACATGTTTTTTACGTGATTTGGTACGCAGCTTGCATCGCTTCGATCCGCTTCAGCATCTCGTCTTTCAGCGTCTGCGGCGACAGAACGATCACCCGGTCCCCGTACTGCAGCAGCCATTCAATCAGGCCGTCGCTGACATATACGGAGGTCCTCACGGTGAAGGCGTTGCTGTCGTGACAGGAAAACTCAATGTCCCCGCCGAATTTATCGATGATCGTCTCGAGCAGGTTGTTAGAGCACCGCAGCGCAATTCGCTGCTGTTCCCCATTATACATATTGAAGGTTCTGCGCAGATAGTCAGCGGTATCAAAATAATCCCGATAAGAACAGACTTCGCGGAACGGGCGCGCCTCCATAGCGGTCAGGGCGATCCGTTTCATCCGGTCCAGCCGGTAATTGCTGATCGTATCGTATTTTTCATAATTCCCCGCCAAATAATATTTATCGTTCGCCCACAGAAGCGCGTAGGGGCTGATGATAAATTCCCGGCCTTCATCCAGCTGTGCTTTCCTGTCCGCAATCACACGGTGGTGGTAGGAAAACGATACTTTTTTATGCTGGGCAACCGCTCGGTTGATGGCATCGATATTATAATAGATTTCTTCATTGTCAAATTTTATGCGTTGATCCACATAAATTTGTTTCAAAACCGTTTCAGCCTGATGACAACTGAGAAGCTCACAAAGCTTGTCCGTCAAATCGGCTGTTTTTTTATTGGTGATAAAAGGCGCCGTGAGCACGGCGTCCATTAGCAGACGGACTTCAGCCAGTTCAAAATCACGTTTTGCTATAAAAAAGCCCTGTCGGGGGGAACGGGTATAGACAATATCCACCCCGAATTTCGTCAGGGCATCAAGATCGCGGTAGACGGATTTTCGCTCTGTCCCGATCCCCTCCTGCTCCAACAGACGGCAAAGCTCCACCGCGGAAACCGGATGCTCGTCATCGGAATATTTTCTCAGCAGCTTGAATACGAATAGAAGTTTCATTTTTGCGTTGCCATGGTCTGTCAAACATTTCACCTGCTTTCTTTTTTTCAAAATTATTTTATCACAATATGGCAAAATTTGGTATCATTCTTTACCAATCTGTCATAAGATCTTATTTTTTTACCCTATTGGCCACGAAAAGACATGTTTGGGTACAAAAGAACTTGTAATTTCACAGGGAAATGATATAATATTAACAAAGTATTTTTTCGGAGGATTGAAGAATGGGTGTAAAGATATTGACTGCGCGGCAAGCGGCCGATCTGGTGCCAAACAATATTAATTTCGCGACAAACGGATTTATGGGCGCCTCGGTTGCCGAGGAAATTGCAATGGAAATTGAAAACCGTTTTCTGGAAACCGGGGAACCGAATAATCTTACCCTGTTGTTTTGCGCCGCTCAGGGCGACGGAAAAACAAAGGGCCTGAACCATCTAGCCCACGAGGGGCTGGTGCGCCGGGGAATCGGCGGTCACTGGGGGATGGCTCCCAAACTCGGGAAACTGGTCATTGAGAACAAAATACTGGCGTACGATTTCCCTCAGGGCGTTACCACCCACATGTTCCGCGATACAGCGGCACATAAACCGGGAACCATCTCTCAGGTGGGCCTCGGTACCTTTGTCGATCCCCGCAGCCTGGGCGGGAAGCTGAATCCCCTTACACGGGCAGAGGAGGATTTGGTCAGCCTAATGGAAATCGACGGAAAAGAATTTCTTTTTTACAAGACCCATCCTGTTGATTTCGCTATTCTGGGAGGCACCTATGCGGACGAGAACGGAAATATTTCCATAGAGCGCGAAGGCGTTCGTACGGAAACGCTCGCGGTGGCACAGGCATGCAAAAATTCCGGCGGCACCGTGATCGTTCAGGTCGAAAAAGTCGTGGAAGCGGGATCTCTCGACCCGCAAAAAGTGGAAATCCCGGGCGTTCTGGTGGATGCGGTAGTCGTTGTCAGCGATATCAAATATCATATGCAGAACTATGGCACACAGTATAATCCCGGCTTCTCCGGAGAACACAGAATGGGGCTTTCCGAATTTACCCCGGCACCTCTGAACAATAAGAAAATCATTGCCCGCCGCGCGGCAATGGAACTGAAAGACGGCAGTATCGTCAACCTTGGGATCGGTATCCCGGAATACATCTCTTCCGTCGCTCAGGAAGAAGGAATCACAAATAAATTTTCTTTAACCGTAGAGTCCGGTATTTTTGGCGGCAACCCGCAAAGCAGCATTGACTTCGGCGTCAGCCTGAACCCCGAGTCCATCATTTCTATGCCCTCCATGTTCGACTTCTATCAGGGCGGCGGACTCGACCAGGCGTTTTTGGGCTTCGCCGAATCCGATAAGGAAGGCAATGTAAACGTATCCAAATTCGGTACAAAGCTGCCCGGTTGCGGCGGATTCATCGATATCTCCCAAAACTCCAAACAGGTGTTTTTCTGTGGAACCTTTACGGCGAACGGTTTAAAAACCGAAATCAAGGACGGCAAACTCCATATTTTGCACGAAGGCAGTGCCAATAAGTTCCGTGAGAACGTCGAACATATTACATTCAGCGTAAAAACAGCCATTAAGAATCATCTTCCGGTTATGTACATTACGGAACGAGCGGTATTCAAACTGACAGAGGACGGCGTTATGCTGACGGAAACCGCCCCCGGTATTGATCTGGAAAAAGATGTGTTTGCCCATATGCCAATAAAGCCGATTATATCCCCCGACCTGAAACAAATGGACGCACGTATCTTTTTAGACGAAAAAATGGGTCTGAAAGAAGAAACCTGAAAGAAAACAGATTACCATCCGCCTGAAAAGAATGATAAGGGGCTGCTGCAAAACGAATTCCCGATAGCAAATTACACAATTAGTAGCCTGAAATGTTAAAAAACACGTCTTGAAGCAGCTTTAAAAGCCCAATCAAGACGTGTTTTTTGTACCCTGTTTTTTTGTTGAGGTCGTTTTGCAACGCCTCTTAACTCGTACATAGAAAGGACTCCGTGCATAAAATTACACGGAGTCCTGATTTTTACAGTGCGAAATCACGCGTTGCGGGCCGCCATAGACTTTTTGACCTCTTCTGTAAACAGAGGCAAAATCTTGGTAACATCTCCGACAATGCCGTAATCGGCTACTTCAAAGATCGGAGCGGTTTCGTCCTTGTTAACAGCAATAATCACATCGGACTCTTCCATGCCGGCAAGATGCTGGATAGCGCCGGAAATACCGCAGGCAATGTAAAGATTCGGGCGGACCGTCTTCCCTGTCTGACCGACCTGAATATCTTTTTCGACCCAGCCGGCGTCAACACACGCTCTGGAGGAGCTGACGGTGCCGCCGAGCGCGTCGGCCAAATCCTTGAGCAGGGAAAAATTCTCGGGGCAGCCCATACCGCGGCCGCCGGAAACGAGGATTTTTGCGTCCTGGATATCCATTTTATTGGATACCTTCTTGATGATATCAACGATTTCCACATTCTGGTGGTCCGCGCCAATTTCGAGATCATACTTTTCGACAGGAACTTCCGCGCCCTCGATCGGCTTGATCTTCTGCATAACGCCGGGACGCACGGTGGCCATCTGCGGACGGTGATCCGGGCAAAGGATCGTCGCCATGATGTTTCCACCGAATGCGGGACGGGTCATTCTCAAGTTCTTGGAGCCGTCGTCCGCGACTTCAAGCTTTGTGCAGTCGGCTGTCAGACCGGTTTTCACTCTGGCAGATACGCGCGGAGCAAGGTCGCGGCCGATTGCGGTTGCACCATAAAGGACAACCGCGGGTTTGTATTTTTCAATAACGTGATACATGCTGTGTGCATAAGGCTCCGTGGCATAAACCTCGAGCGCCTTGTTGTCGACCATGATAATCTTATCGGCGCCATGTCTGGCCAGCTCTTTGCAAAGGCCGGATACGTTGTAACCAAGCAGAACAGCGGTCACTTCTGTTTCCATGTCTTTAGCAAGTTCCCTGGCTTTTCCAAGAAGCTCAAAAGAAACGCCGGCTATTTTGTTGTCGACCTGCTGTACGAAAATAAATACGCCTTTATATTCTTGAATATCCATACTGCTCACCACTTTCAACTATATAATGAATTTTTCTCTGAGTTTTTCGAGCATATACTCAGCCGACTCCTGTGGGTCAAGGTTTACAAGCTGACCCGCCGCCTTCAAGCTCTTTGTAAATGTCTGTGCAACTCTGGTTGGTGAGCCTTTTAATCCGATTTGAGCGTCGTCTACTTCAATATCCGCACGGGTAATGGTTTTGACTTCTTTGCTTCTGTATGCGTCAAAAATTCCGCCCGGGGTCATGTAGCGCGGCTGATTCAATTCGCTTAAAGCAGTAATCAGGCAGGGCATTTTCACCTTGAGAATGTGATATCTGTCTTCATACTGGCGTTTTACAGTGATGGAATCGCCCTTGACTTTGATCTCCTCCGCATAGCTGACATTCGGAATGCCGAGGTGCTCGGCAATCTGGGGGCCAACCTGCGCGGTATCACCGTCGATAGCCTGACGGCCTGTGATAATCAGGTCGTATGGAAGCGTTTTGACCGCTGCAGCGATCGTAGTGGAAGTTGCCAGAGTGTCGGCGCCGCCGAAAGCCCTGTCTGTTACCAGAATCGCTTCGTCCGCGCCCATCGCAAGCGCTTCGCGCAGAGCGGCGTCGGCCTGCGGCGGACCCATGGACAAAACGGTAACGTGCGCGCCCTGCTCGTCTTTCAGACGAAGGGCGGCTTCCAGGCCGGCCTTATCATCAGGATTGATGATGCTGGGCACGCCTTCTCTGATCAGTGTTCCGGTTACCGGGTCCAGCTTCACTTCGTTGGTGTTTGGAACTTGTTTTATGCAAACAACAATATTCAAAGATTGTCACTCCTTTTGGGCTTTTATAGTTATTTAAGTTCGTTCGAGGAAATAACCATGCGCTGAACTTCGCTGGTACCTTCGTAAATCTCGGTGATTTTGGCATCACGCATCATGCGCTCAACTGGATATTCTCTCGTGTAACCATAACCGCCATGAAGCTGAACTGCTTTTGTGGTAACCTCCATTGCAACTTCAGCCGCAAAAAGCTTTGCCATTGCAGCTTCTTCTGAATAAACCTTTTGGGCATCCTTTGCCATAGCGGCACGATAAACAAGCATCTGGGCCGCTTTGATCTTTGTTGCCATATCCGCGATCTGGAACTGTGTGTTCTGGAATTTTGCAATTGGTTTGCCAAACTGCTTTCTTTCCTTTACATACTTGACGGTTTCCTCATAAGCGCCTTCCGCAAGGCCCAAAGCCTGGGCAGCGATGCCGATACGGCCGCCGTCAAGTGTGTTCATAGCGATTCCGAAGCCCTTGCCCTCTCTGCCGA
This sequence comes from uncultured Oscillospiraceae bacterium, assembly GCA_900546895.1. Lineage (GTDB taxonomy): Bacteria > Bacillota > Clostridia > Oscillospirales > Acutalibacteraceae > Caproiciproducens. The sequence continues at coordinate 1,497 of UREO01000147.1, read as the reverse complement.
GCAAGTTCTCCTTCGGAACGATGCAGTTTTCAAAAATGAGCTCACAGGTAGAAGAACCGCGGATACCCATCTTCTTTTCTTTCTTACCTACGCTGAAGCCCGGGAAGTCCTTCTCAACGATGAACGCGGAGATACCCCTGGTTCCCTTGCTTTTGTCCGTCATGGCAATGATAATATAAGTATCGGCATAACCTGCATTTGTGATAAAGATTTTGCTGCCGTTCAGCACATAGTGGTCACCCTCCAGGACAGCTTTCGTCTGCTGCATGGATGCATCAGTACCCGCGTTCGGTTCTGTCAGAGCGAAAGCGCCTAATTTGTCACCCTTTGCGAGCGGAACAAAATACTTTTCAATTTGCTCGGGAGTGCCGAATTTCAAAATTGGGGAAGCGCCCAGGGAAGTATGTCCGGACACAACCACGCTGGTTGTGCCGCAAACCTTCGCAATCTCTTCAACGCACATGACATATGCAAGCGTATCGCAGCCCTGGCCACCGTATTCCTTCGGGAAGGGGATTCCTAAAAAACCATATTTGCGCAGTTTTTCGACTGTTTCTACAGGAAAGCGCTCTTCTTCATCCAGTTCCTGGGCAAGAGGCTTTATTTCATTTTCAGCAAATTCTTTGTACAGCGTACGGAGCATCTCATGCTCCTTGCTAAGTACGAAATCCATACTCGTTCCTCCAAAATCTATAATTTGCAACAATCAACCATCTTTATTTTGTATAATCGTAAAAACCCTTACCGGTCTTTCTTCCCAGCAATCCGCCGCGGACCATTTTTTTGAGTAAGGGATGAGGACGGTATTTACTGTCGCCCGTTTCGGACTGAAGCACTTCCATAACAGCAAGAACGACATCCAGCCCGATCAGATCGCCCAGAGCTAAGGGGCCCATCGGATGATTGGCTCCCAGCTTCATTGCCGTATCGATATCTTCAGCGGAAGCGGTGCCGTCGGCATAGATTCCAACGGCTTCATTAATCATAGGAACAAGAATTCTATTAACAACAAAACCGGCAGCTTCCTTGACCTGGACAGGAGTTTTACCGATTTCAATAGAGATAGCCTTGATTTTTTCGACCGTCTCGTCCGGAGTCGTGATGCCGGCGATCACTTCGACCAGCTTCATAACCGGTGCGGGGTTAAAGAAATGCATGCCTACGACCGCTCTGTCTAGCCCGGCTGAAATTTCGGTGATGGAGAGAGAAGACGTATTGGTGGCAAAAATCGCATCGGGCTTGCAGATGCCCTGCAGCGCCTGAAACAATTCTTTTTTCAGGTCCATTCTTTCAAGAGCGGCTTCAACAACCAAGTCACAATCGGCAACAATTTCTCTTGTACCGGTTGTGATTTTAGCGAGAATTTCGTCCGCTTTTGTCTGATCCATCTTTCCCTTGGCTACAAGCTTTTCGAAACTTTTAGCGATTTTCTTTTTTCCGCCGGCGGCAAACTCTTCGTTAATATCGCAAAGCTTAACCGTATATCCATCGGTCTGA
>UREO01000146.1 GCA_900546895.1 uncultured Oscillospiraceae bacterium | reverse complement strand
ACACCAGATGGTGCGCAGGTATTTGGCGCGGGGCGGAATTTCCACTTCCATGATATGTTCCACCGATTCACAGTAACCCATTCCGTGCATAAAGCTGCAGATTCCGCAGATTCGCTCTGCAACATAAACATATTCGTTAAAGTCTTTTTTCTCCACCAGCTTTTCAAGACCCCTGTGCACAAAGCCGATGGAAGGGATCGCCTCTACCACCTTTTCGTCTTCCAGCACCAAGTCAAGATGAATCGGTTCCGGAAGGACCGGATGCTGAGGGCCGAACGGTACTATGCTGCGTTTGGACATCTGGTATCACTCCTAGATTTATTTAAAAGGCGTTTTTTTCTCCGTGCGGTACAGATTGCCTTTATAGTCGAGAGAAATCATCTTGATCGGTACGCCGAAAAGATCGTGAATTTCGTTTTCATATAAGAAGGACGCGGGATAAATGCCGCTGATGCTGGGAATTTCGACCTCTTCGCCGATGTTGAAGCGCAGGGTGTACAGATCGAAATCCTTTCCGAACGAATAGGAAAGCTCGTAGCCGTCGGGGATTCTTGTGGCGCAGATCTGCACCAGGCGGCAGCTGCTGCCTTTCATTTTCAGAACCTCTTCCAGCAGGACCTCCGAAGAAATGGGGATGATAATATTTTCCGGCATGATTAAGCCTCCTTGTGCAGCGCCGCCGCGCCGAATTTTTTCAGCTCGCGTTTTCTGTCCAGAAGCGCGACCGCCTTGACCACGCCGTCAATGATCGCTTCCGGTCTTGCGGCGCAGCCGGGAACGTAAATGTCCACGGGGAGTACCTTGTCCACGCCGCCCAGGATATTGTAGCACTCCTTGAAAATCCCGCCGTCACAGGCGCAGATGCCGACCGCGACGACCACCTTAATTTCCGGCATCTGGGAGTAAATCTGTTTTACCACCAGCTCGTTCTGGTGGTTGATGCCGCCGGTAATCAGAAGGATGTCGGCGTGTTTGGGGTTACCGGTGTTGACGACGCCGAAGCGTTCAATATCGTAAACGGGCGTCAGACAGGCCAGCACCTCAATGTCGCAGCCGTTGCAGCTGGAGCCGTCGTAATGCAGAAGCCAGGGGGATTTTGATATCTTCATCATTCGCTAAAGCACCTTCCTTAATGAATGAGCGTCAGGATCAGCAGGTTAATGCCGCCTGCGACCAGTGTGACCAGCCAGGTGGAACCGAGCATTTTATCCCATTTGACACGGGGGAAAAGGTTGTCGATAAAAGTTTCAAGGACAAAGGACAGAGCGCATACCAGCACCGCGGCGGGGATGCTCCACCACTGAAAGTTGATGATGAACAGTCCGATGAAGCCGAGCAGAAGCACGTCTTCATACCAGCTTGCCAGCTCCACCAGCCCCAAAATATTGCCGGACAGCTCCGTCGTAAGGCCTTTTACCATTTCCTGATGGGCGTGGTGCGAGGTGCTGATATCGAACGGCGACTTGCGCAGCTTGATCGTCAGAATATACAGAAATCCCAAAAACATACCCGGAAGAACGGTAATGGCGGAGGAGCCGGTATGTACGATATCGCTTACGTTAAAGCTGCCGTCGGCAATATAAAACCCGATCGCCGCCAGAAGCATCATCGGCTCATAGGCCATCATCTGTACCAGTTCCCTCTGTGCGCCCATGGCGCTGTAGGGGGAATTTGCCGAGGTTGCGGACAGGATTAAAAACACCTCTGCCAGCGTCAGCGCGAAAAAGACGAGCAGAAGGTCGCCGCCCGCGAAGAAAATGCATCCCGTAAATACGACGAATACAAAGAAACCACCGACCAAAAAATCCTGTACGCCGTTTACCACGACGGATTGTTTGGAAAAAAGCTTGTGCAGATCGTAAAAGGGCTGGATCAGCGGCGGACCCTGACGGCCCTGAAACCGGGCGCTGATTTTCCGGTCAATCCCGGAAAGCAGACCGCCCAGAAAGGGAGCCAGAATCAGGAATAATATAATTTTCAGTAAAATCTGCATCTTAAATCACACCTCCGATTGCAACGATCATCAGGACGATCAAGCCGGCGGAAGAGAGAACCAGCGAGGGCTTTAATAATTTCTTCTCCCCGAAAAGATCCTCCATATACCAGTTCGCAAGATACATGGACGATTCGCGCCCGAAGGAATCCGTAAAATGACGGTCGTCGCCGGCGTTGGCGCCGCCCATATAGGAGGTGACGATTTTATTCTTTTTGCCGAAGGTCAGCAGACGCACCATAACGGGCAGAACCAGAATGGTACAGAACATCAGAAGCATAATTTTGAGGTCGCTGCTGCTGATAAGCGTCATTAAAGGCTCGTGGAACGTCTGAATCAGGAAGGGCTGCACCAGATAGGTGGACAGCAGCGGGAAGGAGACGCACAGGGCAATGACCAGAACCGCCAGCGTGTAAATGGAAAACCAGTCGCTTTTTTCCAGCTTGTCGGGCAGCCGTTCGGAGCGGTGGATCACCGCGACGAGCTTGCTCAGCCATTTTCCCCAGTAGAACAGGGTGCTGGCACTTCCGAATACCAGAAAAATTACCAGCAAGACGCTTTTGGAATCCACAAACGCCTTGAGCGCCGCCCATTTGGAAATCAGCATGCCGAAGGGCGCAAGGAACATCCCGCAGATTCCCACGATCATTACGAAAGCCAGCTTCGGCAACTTGACGATCAGGCCGTGCATATCTTCGATATTGCGGCTGCCGGTGCTGTTTTCCACCGCGCCGACCGAAAGGAACAGCAGCGATTTGGAAACCGCGTGGAACACCAGAAGCAGGATGCCCGCCCATACGGCTTCATACAAGCCTACGCCCGCGCACGCGGTGATCAGGCCCAGATTGGAAATAGTGGAATACGCCAGCACTTTTTTGCCGTCGCTCTGCGAAATAGCGAGCAGGGAAGCGGCAAAGAAGGTAAACCCGCCGATCGTGGTGACCATGATTCCCGCTAGGTTGCCGCTGAGCGCGGGGGAAAGGCGAATCAAAAGATAAACGCCGGCCTTGACCATCGTTGCGGAATGCAGCAGGGCGGAGGTGGGCGTCGGCGCGACCATAGCCCCCAAAAGCCAACGGGAAAACGGCATCTGCGCGCTTTTGGTCAGCGCAGCAAAAGCCAGCAGAATGACCGGGATGAGCGCCGCGGGGTTCCCGGTGCCAAAAATGACCAGATCCTGAAGATCGGCGATATCCAGCCGGAGGGAACAGTACAGGATGGCCCCCGCAAAGCCGAGGCCGCCCAAAAGGTTCATCCAGAGCGCCCGGAAGGAGTTCCGAATAGCCTCCGGAGTCTGATTATAACCGATCAGCAGGAACGAACAGATGCTGGTGATTTCCCAGAAGAAATAGATCCAGGTAAGATTGGCGGAAAAGACCAGTCCGAACATCGCGCCCAAAAACACAAAAAGCATGGAGAAGAAAAAGGGAGACCGGTCTTTGTATTCGGGATGATGTTCGTGATATTCCCTGATATACCCCACCGCGTATACGCAGATCAGGCACCCCACAATACCGACCACCATGCACATGATAATCGTGAGGTCGTCTACAATAATATGGTTTCCGCCTTCCGCAGAACGACCGGTAAGCTCCATCCATGCGACGGGCAGGGTCTGCGCCGCCGAAAGCAGGGCACAGTAATACTGCTTATACCGGAACGAATAGTAAAACACAAGCCCCATCAGCCCGAATTCCGCCAGAAGGATCGCCTTGTCGAGCAGCCGGGTTTCCGCAAGGTAAGACTGGTTCGTCCCGCCAAGCAGGGAACTTACGGAAAAGGCAACCACCGTCGCAACAAGGACGGCGCAGCTTGAAAATACAATCATATCCCGCAGTTTTCCCGGTTTGACCATGGATAGAATCAGAGCTGCAATAAAAGGAAAGATTATGAGCATAACTATCATTGCACTAAAACCACCATTTCTCCATGTTTAACTTTTCTGCCACTACAACAAATTCACAACACTTTTCCCCTATGAGGAAAATAAATGTTGCATTTATAACAGAAGCACATCTATGATAATCAAAATTTACCAGATGTGCAAGGTTAATATTTACCCTTTTTCTTCTGGTTTTGAAATGAATTTTATGTAAATTTAAAAATGTATAGATTTTGGCATCGCTGAAAGAGCGATTTTGTGATTATAAGACTGTTACAAGAATTATTTTAACAGCAGAAGGGAATCTTTCCAGAATTCGGGCCGGAATTCAAAGAGAGAATATTCCCCGCTGACAGGATTTCGGTTTTCATAATCCGCATAAATCAGACAGTGTCCGGCGTACAGCAGGGCGTAGCCTCTCTTTATCCCTTTTGAAGGACGGTTTGTATCCTCAAGCTCGCGGATTGCCTTTCCCAGCGCGGGATCGCGGACGAGTAGGACGGGCGGGAGCCGGCCCGAAGCGTTGGTGGACAGCCGGTCGCAGACCATCCTGTCGCGCAGAACCTCCTTGTCAATGCCGCTCTGCCCGCTGAAAAAGGCGAAGAGCAGGGCCGTATAGTCGTCCAGCGAAATGTTATCCGTTCCCTTTCGGGCGGCGAATTCGCCGAATCCGTCAAACAGCCCGAATGGCGTTGTTTTACTCTTTTCCAGAAGATAGGAGAGGGTCCTGCGAAAGCGGCCGCTGTTGTACAAGCGCTCCAAAGCGTCTTCCGTATGATGCAGCCGCAGCAGCTCTTCTTCGGAAAGCCAGGGAGTCTGCGTTACTTCATACGGCGGCTGTCCGTTATATCGGCAGGGAAATTCCGCCGGGTTTTCCCGCATGGGCGCGCCGTACAGCAGCTTTAAAAAGCCCAGCTGCAGCATATTGGGTCCCAGAGAATAAGCGGTATTGAAGCTTTCGGTGAAGCTGGCGAAATCCTCGTAAGGCAGGCCCGCAATCAGGTCGATATGAATATGCATATTCGAGTTGGCAATCAGCCGGCGGATGTTTTCTTTCAGCCGCTCCACGTCCGTTTTCCGGTTGATGGCGGCAAGCGTTTTGGGGTTGAAGCTCTGCAGCCCGATTTCCAGCTGCATGGCGCCGACCGGTGCCTGCGCCAGAAGACTCAGCGTTTCTTCGTCCAGAAGATCGCCCGCGATTTCAAAATGAAAGCACACTCCGGCGGGGATTGCGGTTCCGTAGTTCTCGATAATGAAGCGGAACAGTTCGATGGCCCGTCTGCGGTTTGCGTTAAAAGTGCGGTCGACCAGCTTTACTGTTTTTGCGCCGCTGCGGGCCAGCAGCAGCAATTCCTTTTTGGCCCGGTCCAAGTCGAAGAAGCGTGCGCTACCGCACCGCCCGGAAAGGCAGAAAGCGCAGGAATAGGGGCATCCGCGGCTGGTTTCCAGGTACGCGATACGCCCCTTCAGTGCGCTCAGGTATTTTGAGGTGTACGGTGAAGGAGGGTCATCCTCCGGGGTGCAGGGAGGAACGGTCACCGCCTGTCCGTCGCGGCGGTAACAGACCCCGGGAATATTTTCGGGTGTTTCCCCACGGCTGATTGCGTTCAGCAGAAGGGCAAAAGGCTTTTCGCCTTCCCCGGAAAGAACGTACTGCACCTCCGGTTCCCCGTCCAGCAGCTTTTCCGCGCAGTAGCTTACCTCCGGGCCGCCCAGCGCGACGACGGCGCCGGGCAGGCGGCTTTTCACAAGCCGTATCAGCTCCTTTGTAGCGGAGATATTCCAGATGTAGCAGCTGAAACCGATCACCTGCGGATTCAGCGCCAGAATGCGCTGTGCGACGTCCTCCAGCCGCTCGTTGATCGTGCCCTCCACCACCTCCGCAAAAATTTCCGGACCGCAGTAGGTGTCCACACCCGCCGAAAGGCACCACGGAGCGAGGGAGGAATGAATATATTTGGAGTTTAAAACGCAGATGGCTGCGGTCAGTTTGTTTTTCATGATCATAATACCCTTCTTTCCCGCCTGCGGGGAGCTGTTGTACCACAGGCGCACGGCGCCGTTGCTCGCTTGCCGCCTTAACTGGTACGATTTGCCGCCATTGGCAGCTTGTCTGCCGCCTGCCGGCATCATAGCCGCTTTGTGGCTATTATAGCATACTTCCGTTTTCCCGTCAGTATTCCCCGCGGCGGGACGGAATCCGCGTATTGACGAAAAAAGGAGGATGTCTTACGATAAGGCATCCTCCTTTCAGCGGAGCGGCTGTTCTGTTTTCGATACGGATCAAATCTTCAGTGTGGCATTTACTGTCAGAACTTTACGTACCGTTCTTTTTTTGCTCCGCAGATCGGGCAGCTGTCGGGTGCGCCGTCCAGAATCGTGTGGCCGCAGACCGGGCAGACGTAAACGGATTTCAGTTCGACATCTTTCCCTTCCTTTGCGGCGTTCTGTGCTTTCTGGAACAGTGCGGCGTGAATCTTCTCCGCTTCAAGCGCGAAGTGGAAGGAGCGCTGCGCGCCGGGTTCCTTCTGGAATTCTGCGGCGTTCAGGTAAACGGGGTACATCTGCTTCACTTCGTGAAGCTCGCCGTTGATTGCTCCCTGAAGGTTCTCCACTGTGTTGCCAGTTCCGAAAACTGCTCCGGCGGTGACTGTGGCGTCTGCGGTACTGCCGCCGATTTCGCGGAAATGGTTGCCCGCGTGTACTCTTTCGGCATAGGCGATTGCCTCAAACAGCTTTCCAATGTTCGGAAAACCCTCTTTGCGGGCCACGTCCGCCCAGATCAGATATCTCATGTGCGCCATGCTTTCTCCGCCGTACGCGGAATGAAGAAAATCGAACGTCATTGCATTTTTTACAGGCATTGTTTTGTTCCTCCTTAATTTTGATCATTTTTAAATATCCGGTTTGTTACTCGGCCTCTGCGGGCTGCAGACGGCGACGGTAAGAATCCCCCTTTGCCACGGAGCTTAAAAATCTGAACAGAGTCAGCACCGGGGAAGAATGTGCAGATGTGAACGAGATGCCGTTCATGTTGTTGATGTGGTAGACGACAGAGTCCAGCTCGGATACGCCGTTTTGATTGTCGTAGCGAAAGGAAATGTCATCCCTGTCCGTAAGTGCGTTCATGTTGGTGATGCCGAAGCGAACTTCGTTCTTGTTCGAGATACCGTTCATATTGTTGATGTTGAAATTACTTGTCATTTAAAAAACCTCCAATAAATTAATAATAGTAATTGTTATTGATTTTCTTGTTTATAATATACTCTTTATTACTCAATATTGCAAGTGTTTTTCAAGAAATATTTCAGCAATAAATAAAAGATAATTTGTGCATTTTAAATAAATAGTTCGAACCCCTTGTTTTTGCTGTTATCTTCAAAATTTCCATACCTAAAGATAAAAACGGCAATGGGTTGCCAAAGAAGGCAGTCCATTGCCGTTTTTGAGGGCGCGGTCAACGTCTTTCCACAGAGAGGAACAATCCAAATTATTTGCTTTTCTCCGTTGAAACCATCTGTTTTCCAATCTCTTCGCCCTGTTCCAGAATTTCAAAATGATAATTGTCGTCTACTGCAATATGATAGCCATAGGATTTTTCGGTATCGGTTCCGGGCACGTTGTATGTGAATCCG
>UREO01000145.1 GCA_900546895.1 uncultured Oscillospiraceae bacterium | reverse complement strand
CGCCTGTAGAAAATATCAATAAACCACTTGATGATGCTGAAGTACACCACTACAGAATAAAAACCAGAATTATTCTCTCCGTAGAATTCATCGTAGCAATTATCTTTTTACTTATAAGCAGTATTCAATTTTCTTTTATCGTCAGCTTGAGTATATTTTGGGTCTCTGTTATGCTGATTCTCGGAAAGGCCCAGATGATGATGGCTGATAATGTATCAGTGTGAGGTGCCCTCTATGTATTACAGTGATTTATCCCGTGACGAAGTTACGGAAATAGAAGCACACATGCAAATCATTGAGCTATGCGAAAGATGGTATAATCTGGCTCATCCAAACGGCGATTTTGTAAAATACTTTAAGAAGCATCCCGATTTGCTGAGTATCGAGCAATGGCCGTGCTTTATGGAAGTCGGAGAAACAAGTGCTGTTGATTAAAAATTCTTTGCATTTATAAGACAACCCTTTTAACCGCATGAAAACGGTTAGAAGGGCTGTTTTGGTAGAACTCATATGCGCCGGTCACGACGGGGGTAATCCCGCCGGGGTCGGTGCATTTCTTTGTGCCGGTGTCCGGATAAGTTATCGGCTCAATCTCCATATTTCAGGATGCAGACTGACGCGATAGCTTGTCAATTTTGACAAAATATGCTTTAATTAAAACGAATTATGATGAGATTTGTATCTTGTATATAGAATTGCGGGCAAGGCAGGGATGATAGAATTGCAAACGGGAGAAACAACGAACAGCCCTTTTAAAAAACAGCTGGAAAAGCAAGCGCTGCAAATGATCATTTTTTTGGTCCTTGTCGGCTGCCTGCTGTTCTGTATCCCCATTTTCGGGTTGAATTATCTCAATCAGAACTTCAATATGGAGGAACATCTGGACTTCCTGAACCGAATGTTTGACGAGGTTTATGGAGACGTTACCACTTATCTGGAGGATGAAGAAAACGAGGGGCTTTTTCTCCGCTGTATGACCGGTGCTTCCGACAGCCGGGAGGTGCAGTACTCCCTCAGCAAGCATAACGTGGTCAGTCCGGTGCGCGTTCGTATGATTTTGATGAACCGGGAAAAGCAGATCGTCTATACCAGCTTTGGGCAGGAAGCGATGAACCTGCACAGAACGGAATTCAATAAGATTGTGGCGGATAATGCCTTGAAAGCCAACCTGCCCATTTACACGACCGTTTATTATTTTTCTGGAGACAGCTCGGAGTGCGTTTTTGCAAAACCCGTTTACCAGCATGGGGTGCTGGCCGGATTTGTCATGGCCTATCTGAACGGAAACGACTGGGGCAGCCTTTTTTCAGGTTATCAGTATGACTGCATTATTACAAACCTGAACGGGGATATCATCTACTGCTCCAAAAGCGCGTTCCTTTCCGAGCGCAACACCAACAAATACAAAGCGGATCCGTCCCAGGACTTTGTGACGGTGCAGGAGAACCGGTACCGGACCGGCGCGCGGGTTCTGGCGGATAAAAAAGCGGTGCTCTATTCGTTTGTATATTCTTCTGGAAATTCGCTCTATATCATCATCGGGGTTATGACGATCGTTCTGCTGGGCGGCATCTGGCTGGTAATGTTCCGAAAGCTGTCGCAGATGATGGCGGAAAAAACCGCTCAATCCGTGGAGGCGCTGGTGGGGGAGATTCGCGTCATCCGCCACGGGGACAACGAGCATATCATCCGGATCAACACCGGGGACGAAATTGAGGAAATCGCGGTACAGATCAATAAAATGGTGAAAAGCATCAACGAACTCAACACGCGCAACACCGATCTGATTAAATTGAACAGCATGATTGAGATGAGGAATCTGCAGACGCAGATTAATCCGCACTTTATCTACAATACGCTGGACAATATCAAGTACCTCATCCTTGGGGACGCGGAAAAAGCTTCGTATCTGCTGGAAAAATTTACTCACATTCTTCGCTACAGCATCAACAATACCAAACAGGACGTCCTTCTTTCGGAGGATATCGGTTACATAGAGGATTATCTGTATATCCAGAAAACAAGGTTCGGGGAACGTTTCCGGTGCCGAATGGAAATTGAGCCGGACTGCAGACAATGTGTAATCCCTAAGCTGCTTTTACAGCCGCTGATTGAAAACAGCATCAAGTACGGTTTTCAGAAACAGATGGCGCTTTCTGTTCAGATCAGGGCCTGGTGCGAGGGTAATTATCTGTTTCTGCGGGTAGAGGACGATGGGCCCGGGGTTCCGGTGGAGATGCTGGAGCCCTTGCAGAGCATGATTGTTTCCGAAGGAATTAAGACCGAACATAACGGTCTGCAGAACCTTTCCCGTCGGATTATTCTGGAATACGGGGAGGAGTGCGGCCTGTTTATCAACAGCGAGGAAGGAAAAAGCTTTACCGTTACGGCAAAGCTGCTGCGCAGGGGGAGAAAAGATGTTTAGCGTGATACTGGTGGAGGACGAGGATATTATCCGAAAGGGAATCCGTTATGCGGTGCCGTGGGAGGAGCACGGCTGTACCGTAGTGGGGGAAGCCCGCAACGGTGTGGAGGGAAAGAAGCTGATCCAAACGCTCAATCCGGATATCGTGATTACCGATATCAATATGCCGGTCATGGACGGGCTGCGGATGATTGCCGAAACGAAATGCCAGAACGATTATGTGGCAATTCTTTTAACCGGCTATTCCGACTTTGAATATGCCAAGGAGGCGATCCGGAACGGAGTTTCCGACTATATCCTGAAACCGCTGAATCAGGAAGAAATGATGGAAGCGCTTGACCGCGCCGCTCTGGAATGTGAAAACATCCGAATTTTGCGCGATCAGAATAAACATGTGGCGGAGCTGAAGGATATTTCCCTGTTCGGTAATCTGCAGCTGGAGCATCCGGAGGACCCCGTGGTTGTGCAAATTCTGGACTATATCGCACAGAACTATACTCAAAAGATCACACTTGCCGAATTGTCGGAGAAGCTGTTTTATTCCGACCGGTACATTAACCAGAGGTTTCAGAAGGCGCTGGGGACCACGGTGATCGAGTACCTGAACCGGTACCGTATCCAGAAAGCGCTTTCCCTCCTGCAGGAAAATCGGCTTCCGATTTCCGAAATCGGGGGAGTGTGCGGCATAGGGGATTACAAATATTTCAGCCATGTTTTTAAAAAGTATGTGGGGTGTTCCCCCAAGAAATATAAGCTGAAAATCCGCTGAGAAAAAGATACCGGATCAAAATTGTTCGGTATCTTTTCTATTTGTTCCGTAATTTGGGTATTAATTTTATGCAATATTTTTATAAAATAAAGATACCAAAGGAAAACACCAAACTAGAGGAGGAAATGAAATGAAAAAGTTAATGGCACTGATTCTTTCCGCTGTGCTTGCCGTATCTTCGGCAGGCTGTTCTTCCGCCCCGGCCGCTTCCCAGGCGGACGGAGCCGGCAGCGCCGCTTCCGAAGCCGCGTCTTCGGAAAAACAGGGCGGCGGCAAGCTGGTCATCTATTCCCCGAACTCCGAGGGCCTGATGAACGCCACCATCCCGCTGTTTGAAGAAAAGTACGGCGTGGATGTCGAGGTTATCCAGGCGGGTACCGGCGAGCTGGTCAAGCGCATCCAGTCCGAAAAAGAAGATCCGTACGCGGACGTACTGTTCGGCGGCTCCTGGTCTTTGTCGTATGACAATAAAGATCTGTGGGAGCCGTATGTTTCCAAAAACGACGCCGGTGTGCTGGATGCCTACAAAAACACCAGCGGGTTCATTACCGGAAACGTTCTGGACGGCAGCTGCCTGATCGTCAACACCGACCTGATCGGCGATATCAAGATCGAGGGATATGCCGACCTGTTGAATCCGAAGCTCAAAGGTAAGATTGCCACGGCCGACCCGGCTAATTCCTCTTCCGCTTTTGCGCAGCTTACCAACATTCTGCTGGCCATGGGCGGTTATGAAGACGAAAACGCATGGAAATATGTAAAAGATCTGTTCGCAAATATCGGCGGTAAAATTGGGGAAAGCTCCTCCTCGGTCTACAAGAGTGTTGCGGACGGCGAAAATGTGGTTGGACTTTCCTACGAAGACCCCTGCGCGCAGCTCGTACGCGACGGTGCTCCCGTCAAGGTGATTTATCCCAAGGAAGGGACGGTTTACCTCCCTGCGTCCGCTACCATTATCAAGGGCGCCAAGAACATGGATAACGCGAAGCTTTTCATCGATTTCATCATCAGTGAAGAAGTGCAGAATATCTGGGGCAGTACGCTGACCAACCGCCCGGTGCTGAAGGACGCGAAAACCAGCGACTTTATGACCCCGATGTCCGAAATCCACGTCATCGAGGAAGATATCCCTTATGTCAGCTCCCATAAACAGGACATCGTAAACAAATACACGGATATCTACACCAGCCTTCAGAGTAAATAAGAGCAACCATCGATAAGAACTGCGGGGGTATGAAATGAGTAAGATCCTGATCCAAAACGCCGTAAAGAAATACGGGAGCAATACGGTTATCCCGGATTTGAATATTGAAATAAGAAACGGGGAGCTTTTTACGTTGCTGGGTCCCTCCGGGTGCGGAAAAACGACCCTGCTGCGCATGATTGCCGGCTTCAATTCCATCGAGGGCGGTGATATCTACTTTAACGACACGCGTATCAATGACATTGATCCAAGCAGGCGGAATATCGGCATGGTTTTTCAGAATTACGCCATCTTTCCGCATATGACGGTGCGCGATAACGTCGCTTTCGGGCTGAAAAACCGCAAAATGGAAAAAGAAAAGACGCAGGAGCTGACGGAAAAATATTTGCAGCTGATGCAGATTGCGCAGTATGCCGAACGAATGCCGAACCAGCTTTCCGGCGGGCAGCAGCAGCGGATCGCGCTGGCGCGCGCCCTTGTAATTTCGCCGGACGTTCTGCTGATGGATGAGCCGCTTTCCAATCTGGACGCAAAGCTGCGCCTGGAAATGAGGAGCGTCATCCGTCACACGCAGAAAAACGTCGGAATTACCACCGTATATGTCACTCACGATCAGGAAGAGGCTATGGCCATCAGTGATACCATTGCGGTTATGAAGGACGGCGTGATCCAGCATGTCGGCGCGCCGAAGGAAATTTACCAGAGACCGAAAAACGTGTTTGTCGCAACCTTTATCGGCCGGACCAATATCCTGCCGGCCAGGGCGGAGCGGGGCACCCTGATTTTCCCCAGCGGCTACCGGGTACCACTGGAATGCCTGAATGCGCTGGAGGACCGGGAGGTTCAGTGTTCCGTCCGCCCGGAGGAATTCGTCATCAGCAAGCAGGGCGGCGAGGGGATTCGCGGCGTCGTAAAGGAGTATACATATCTTGGCCTGAATACGCATTACGCCGTGGAGACCGAGAGCGGCCTCACGGTGGAGATCGTTGAGGAGTCTTCTCTGGAAGATGAGCTGAAGCCCGGACAAAACGTGCTGCTTCAGGTGAAAAGACACAAAATCAATGTGTTTGACAAAGAGGGCGGCCGCAACCTTGTAAGGAGCGAAGCTTATGAAAGACAATAGCAAATTCCGTCTGGATATCTGGGGAACCCTTACACTGTGCACTATTGCGGTCTATCTGCTGTTCCTGATTTATCCGATGGCCCACCTGATGCAGCAATCCGTTTACGACTCGCAGTCCGGGCAGTTCACCATGGCAAACTTTGTGAAGTTCTTTTCAAAGAGCTATTATTTCGACACCCTGCTGAACAGCTTCAAGGTCTCGCTGGCGGCGACCGCCCTTTCCATTGCCATCGGCACCCCGCTTGCCTACCTCTTTTCCGTTTTTAAAATCAAGGGGAAGTCGGTGCTGAATATCCTCATTGTGGTCGCGTCCATGTCCGCTCCGTTCATCGGCGCGTACTCGTGGATTCTGCTCCTGGGCCGCAGCGGGGTCATCACGGCTTTCTTCCGGAAGCTGGGCATTCTCCTGCCGGACATTTACGGCTTCGGGGGGATCGTGCTGGTCATGTCCCTGCAGCTTTTTCCGCTGGTGTTCCTGTACGCGAGAGGCGCCTTGAAGAACATCGACAATTCCCTGATTGAAGCGGCGAACAACCTGAGCTGTTCCGGTGTCAAATGCTTCTTCAAAGTGGTAGTCCCTCTCATCATGCCGACTTTGCTCGCGGCCGGGCTGCTGGTCTTTATGCGGTCGTTCGCGGATTTCGGTACGCCAATGCTGATTGGCGAGGGGTACCGCACGTTCCCTGTCGTCCTGTATACGGAGTTTATCAATGAAGTGGGGGGGAACGACGGCTTTGCGGCGGCAATCGCGATTATCGCCATTGTCATTACCACCGTTGTCTTCCTTGTGCAGAAGTATGTTTCCAACAGGAATTCCTTTGCCCTGAACGCCCTGCATCCTATTGAAGAGAGGGAGCCGAGGGGAGGCAGAAAAGTGTTCGTGTATCTTTTTTCCTATCTGGTGGTGGCGATTGCCATTCTGCCGCAGATATACGTCACTTACACGTCCTTTAAAAAGACGTCGGGCAAAATCTTTATCCGCGGCTATTCTCTGGGCAGCTACGAATCCGCTTTTTCCAAGCTGGGAAAAAGCATCCAGAATACCATTGTTATTCCGATGATTTCTTTAGTTGCGATTATCCTGCTCGCCGTGCTGATTGCCTATCTGGTCGTGCGGCGCAAAAACGCTCTTACCAGTACGGTTGATATCCTTTCCATGATTCCGTACATCGTGCCGGGAACCGTTCTCGGCATTGCCCTGCTGACGGGCTTTAACCAGAAGCCTTTGATGCTGAGCGGGACAATGCTGATTATGGTGATCGCCCTGATTATCCGAAGGCTGCCGTATACCATCCGTTCTTCGGTGGCCATCCTGCAGCAGATTCCCATCAGTATTGAAGAAGCGGCCATTTCATTGGGCGCTTCCAAGATGAAAGTCTTTTTCCGCGTGACCGTTCCGATGATGGCCGCCGGCATCGTTTCCGGTGCGATTTTAAGCTGGGTAACGATGATCAGCGAGCTGTCCACCGCGATCATCCTGTATACGGGCAGGACGAAAACGCTGACCGTCGCCGTCTATACGGAGGTGGTCCGCGGCAATTACGGAGTGGCGGCGGCGCTCTCTTCGATTCTGACTCTGCTCACGGTGGCTTCCTTGCTGGCGTTTAACAAGGTGAACGGCGGAAAGGATTTCAGCCTGTAACAGCATTTCATAGTAAAGAATCCGAACTTCTTTCCGAAAAGAGAGAAGTTCGGATTTTTACTGTCCGGCCGATTGTATTGATTTTTTCCTGTAATTCTGTCAAAGGACAGATCGCTGTTAAAACCCCAATTCCTGGTCAATAAAGATGATTTCACATTTCATGCCCATCGGGGCACGGTCTATAATGGCCGTTACACGGCAAATCCGCTCAGGACTGTTGCAATTATAGCATTTATCTCCCTTGACTGCACATGGCGTTTTTGCACCCAGTCGTTTGGCGTTTAAGGGGGCAGCTACATTTTTACACCGTGAATAAGCTTCGCTGATATTCGCTGTGATTTTATTTTTTCCCA
>UREO01000144.1 GCA_900546895.1 uncultured Oscillospiraceae bacterium | reverse complement strand
TACACCGTCTAATTCGTCGGCAGCGTCAGATGTGTATAAGAGACAGATTTTACTATATCTGACACCATAATTTAATGAACGATATGTAAATTTTATAGATTCCACATTCAAAGGGAAGGAATGGCCAAATTTTTTTCCAATTATACTTTCAAATCTAATTTTTGCACAAATTTATTTAGTTGCAATTGTGCATAATGTATGGTAATATGATCATACAGGGAAAAGTATTTTTTTTGATGGTCTTATTTTAAGATAAAAAAGAACAGATCAATTGGCGGGTTATTGTATTTGTCAAAGGCGCATGCTATAATCTGCTCAGAAGGAAATCCCATTATTTAGGAGGTTAAGAATATGAAGCTGTACGACATTGATGTGGTAAAACTGATTGAACTCTTGGACAAAGCAAAGGGAAACGTCTACCTGATTACCGAGGACGGAAATACTCTGAATCTGAAGAGCAAGCTCTGCCAGCTGTACGGTGTGCGGGCGCTTTTGGAAAGCGCGAAAAATTCGACGGTTTCAGCCGAACTGAACGTAGAAAATCCGGAAGATGAACTGATGTTTATCAACTATATGATGAGCAAATAGATTTCACCGATAACGACAGCCGCCGCTGCAATACTGCAGAGGCGGCTGTTTTCATACGATGCTGTGCAGTTATTTTTTCAGTTCAAACCGCTCAACCCTGTCGCGGAGCAAGCCGGCTTGAGCGGACAGCTCTTCAGCGGCGGCAGCGCTTTCCTCCGCGGTTGCCGAGTTGGTCTGGACCACAGCCGAAATCTGCGAAACGCCCACATCAATCTGCTCAATGAAATTGGCTTGCTCGCTTGAAGCGGCGGCGATCTGCGTGACCAGATGATTGACTTCCGTGGATTTCTGAACGATCTGATTGAGCAGCTCCGCCGTTTTACCGGCGATTTTGGTTCCGTTGTCCACAGCCCTGACGGAATCCTCAATCAGCGTGGCGGTATGCTTCGCCGCCTCCGCGCTCTTGCTTGCAAGATTTCTGACTTCATCGGCCACAACGGCAAATCCCCTGCCGGCCGCGCCCGCCCTGGCCGCTTCCACCGCGGCGTTCAGCGCCAAAATATTGGTCTGGAATGCGATATCGTCAATGGTTTTAATGATCTTTGTAATTTCGTCGGACGATACCCGGATGCGATCGATCGCGCCGGTCATCTCCCCGATTGTCTGCTTGCCGGTATCCAGCTGCCGTTCCGCGTCCCGCGCAAGCTGTTTGGCGTTGCCCGCGTTCTCCGCGTTTTCTTTCACCTGCCGTGATATTTCATTGATGGAAGCCGACAGCTCTTCCAAAGAGCCCGCCTGTTCGGTCGCCCCGCTGGAAAGCGCCTGAGCCCCGTTTGCGATTTCGCCCGCCCCGCTGGCCACCTGCTGGGCCGCCGTTTCAATTTCCCCGAACACCGTATTCAGAGAATCAATGATTTTCAGAAGCGCCTTTTTAATGGGAGCAAAATCTCCGACATAGTCGTGCTCAACCTCCAGCCTCAGGTTTCCGTTGGACATATTGACAAGCACGTCGGATATTTCTTCTATGTAACTACTCAGTTTCCCGGAGGTATCTTTAAAAATAGCCGCCAATTCGCCGAGCTCGTCCTTGGTATGTACCTCGATATCGGAATGAAGCTTTCCGTTTCCCATATCCGTCGACAGCGCGACGATACTGTCAATCGGAGAAAGAGACCGCCTGATCTGATAAAATACGATGAATCCGATGACGGCGATCCCTATGAGGCCGGCAATGCCAACGAGAACGATCAGAATGGTAATCTCCCGCAGGGCTTCCGACTTCTGGACAACAAACGTGCTGGTCCAGTTTTCGTCGATTCCCTCAATTTTCAGCGGCTGGGTAACCCTGTACTCCTGACTGCCTGTCTTACCGTCATATTTGGTCCCCGCTTTTTTCTGATCGGCCGTATTGGAAACATAGTTTGAACCGGCGGAAAGAATATAATTGCAGGAGGTGGAGTATCCGCCCAAATCGTAATCGAGATGATTGATCGTATCCGTCAGGATATCAGTGGTTGCCACTCCCAGAAAACGGTTGTCCTCATCCAAAATCGGATTGCTGATCGTAATCAGCCAGACGATTCTCCCGGAACTCAGCTGATAGGAGTATGGTTCCGAAATATGCGGCTTTTTCGTCCGCTTGCTGACCGCATAATATTCCGCGTCCTGGTAGGTGCTGTAGTCGCTTAATATATCCAGCTTTTTTTCCGTGCCGAACAGATAGGCGTAATAGGACCGCCCGTCCGCGGTCTGTTCAAACATGGCGTTCGGTTCAAACGCCACATAAGCCGAAAAGATGCGTGTGTCGTCCAGATACGCGGACAGGTCTTTCTTGATAAACTGATCGCGCGTATAGGAGTCCAGCTCCTTATAGCGATAAACTTCAAGTGCCAAGGATTTTGACAGGGTCTGCATGTTATTCAGATAAGACGACGCCATGTAGGCGTTGTTTTCAGCCAGATTATTGATATTATTCACGACCGTTTTTTCCTGTGACGCAGACAGGTAGATGTTCAGGAACACACATAACGCCACCATCATAACGGCAACGGCAGAAATAATCCGGAGCGGGATTCTGAATACCAGTTTATTTTTATCGGCTTTCAGATGAATCTTCCGAAACCGGATTTTCTTAAAATTCAGTTTCCGAATTTTGATTTTGGGTAATTTGATCTTTTTCATTTTTTCTCTCCTCTCAACCGCATTGATTTCCGACTTGCCGCACCAGGACTATAGCCGCGCCCCGATAATTAATGTTATATATCGACAGCTTTTTTACAAAATGAAGCAAGCGGAATATAAAAAAGCATTGTTGTAAAAACTCACAACAACGCTTTGTTTTTGAAATCATTTTTATTTAATTAATAAGCGGCGCTCAGTGGATTCAGTACGCCGTACCCCTTGTTTTGGATGTCGTCAATAAACTGAATGGCCTTGCCCGCTCCCAGCGCAACGCAAATCTGGGAATCCTCGGCAAGCTTTACCGGCATTTTCGCTTTTTTGGAAATCAGCATATCGACACCGTAAAGCTGGGCCGACCCGCCCGTCAGAATGATCCCGTCCGAATAAACGTCCCCCATCAGCTCCGGCGGCGTCTTTTCCAGCATTTCCTGGATGGTCCGGACAATCTTCATAGCCGGTTCAATCAGGGCCTCCAACATTTCATCGCAGGAGATGTCCGCCCACTGCGGCAGCCCGGTCATTGCGTTTCTGCCTTTAATTCTGTGACTGCACAGGTCCTTTCTGGGATATACGCAACCAATCGCTATTTTTGCTTCCTCAGCCATGCGCCGGCCAATAATCAAATTGTATTTTTTTCTGATATACTTGATAATTGCTTCATCAAAGGCATTCCCTGCGACCTTAATGGAACGCGAGATTGCGATGCCGCTCAGGGAAAGCACCGCCATATCCGTCGTGCCCCCGCCGATATCGACGATCAGGGTACCGTGCGGTGTGGAAATATCCACACCGGCGCCGAGCGCCGCGGCCACGGGTTCCTCGATCAGACAGATTTTACGCACGCCCGCCGCACTGATCGCATCCACCACCGCGCGTTTTTCAACCTCTGTAATCTGGCACGGTACGCTGACGACAACGCGGGGCATAAAAACCTTGCTCCCGCTGATTTTTTTCAAATAGGTGCTAATCAGATACTGCGCCAGATCAAAATTGGAAATGACGCCGTTGCAAAGCGGATTGGAAACGGAAATCTTGTCCGAGGTACGTCCCACCATCCTGTAGGCTTCCAAGCCGATTGCCACAACTTCGTCCGTTTCCACGTTAACGGCAACAACTGCCGGTTCATTAAGTATAATGCCTTTCCCGTCAAGGTAAATCTTGACGGCTGATGTACCAAGATCTATCGCAATGTCAGTACCCAGCACGTAATCACATCCAATCTATATTCATCTTATTATATTATTACAAAATCAGAAATTTTTCAACTTAAAGTGCGCGGGCCACTGCAGCACACATGACCTTTTTTGCTCCGCCGTTAAGCAGAACACAGCAACACTCCCCCAGCGTAGCACCGGTAGTCACGATATCGTCTATCAGCAGGACGCTTTTTCCCGTTGTCTGCTCCCCGTTCTTGATCCGATAGACACCCCGGACATTGCTGCGGCGTTCCTTTTCGCTCAGTTTGTGCTGCTCCCGGTTGTTCCTGAGCTTAACCAGATACTCTCGGTAAGGCAGTCCAAGGCGTTTTGCGACCGCGCTTGCCAAAAGCTCCGACTGATTATAGCCTCTCGCTTTGTATCGTTCCCCGGAGATGGGAACGGACGTAACGGAATCGAACCGCGCTTTGGGAAAGCTTTTTCCGATTTGCGCGGACATGCTCTCCGCATAAAAATCCGCGAAATCCTTTTGCCCGTAAAACTTGAACCGAAGAATGGATTCCCGGATTTTCCCGCTGTATAAATAGGGCGCGGTACATAAAATAGTTTCACCGGAACCCGGCAGATAAATGCATTTTTCGCCGGAGGTATGTAAAATTTCTTTTCCGCATTTTTCACATACGAACTGACCGGAGGAAATAATTTCGCGGCAAAAAATGCACTTCGGCGGAAAAATCATATCCAGAAACATTGAAAAAAGCTTAGCGCTCATTTTGCGCTCCTCCGGTCAGAAAATAATAGAGGCCGGAATACCGGCGCATTTTTTTATCGTTTTCAACCATGTTCCGAATCGCTTTCTGCGACCCGACAAGAATCAAAAGGGACTTTGCACGCGTAATCGCAGTATACAGCAAATTTCTGTAGGAGAGCTGGGGCGCTCCCTGAAACATGGGCGTCACAACGGCGGTAAATTCGTTTCCCTGGCTCTTGTGTACCGTCATGGCATAGGCAAGCTCCAGTTCCGCCGCGGTCTCCAGCTCGTAAAGCACCATGCGGTCATCCATCTGCACCGCAATAGTGGAAGCGCGGCGGTCAATGCCGCACAGAATACCGAGATCACCGTTAAAAACGCCTTCCCCGCTTGTCCCGTCCGGTTTCACCCAGGCCAGGTTATAGTCGTTTTTGATCTGCATCACCTTGTCGCCCTCCCGGAACAGGGTGCCGTTAATGGTGATTTCATTTTTTGTTTTGTCCGGAGGGTTGACCACCGCCTGCAGCTTTTTGTTGAGCTCCACGGTACCCAGTTCCCCTTTTCTGGAGGGAGTCAGCACCTGGATATCCGATAAAGGCGAGTATCCGTAGCTTGCGGGCAGACGGGCCGCGCACAAATCAACAATCGTAGAGCTGATTTCCGCGGGGCTTCCGTACGGCAGAAAGAAAAAATCGCTGTTTCGGACGGAAAGCTCCGGCATCTCTCCTTTTACAATTTTGTGCGCGTTCATAACAATCAGGCTCTGCATGGACTGGCGGAAAATCTGATTGAGCTGGACAACGGGCAGCAAACCGGTGGCGATCAGGTCGCCCAACACGTTGCCCGGCCCGACACAGGGCAGCTGGTCGCAGTCGCCAACCATGACGAGGCGGCAGCCAAGCGGGAGGGCGCGCAGAACGGCCTCGAAAATATTGGCGTCCACCATGGACAACTCGTCAATGACCAGCGCGTCGCATTCCAGAAGATTCTTCTCGTTCTTAGAAAACACGGGCAAATCGTTTTCATCCCATTCCACCTGAAGCAGGCGGTGGATCGTTTTCGCGTCCTGTCCCGTCAGCTCGGACATCCGCTTTGCCGCTCTGCCGGTCGGTGCGGCAAGCAGAACCTTCTCCCCCTTCGTTTCCAGAATTTTGATGATCGCGTTAAGCGTGGTGGTTTTTCCGGTTCCCGGCCCGCCCGTCAGAATCAGCATTCCTTTGGAGAGAGCCTCTTTTATCGCCTGTTTCTGTCCGTCGGCGTACTGAATCTGAAACGTTTCCTCAATATTTGAAATATAATTGTCAATTCCAAGAATGGACTGCGCCGGAAAACGAAGCATCATATTCAGCCTTCCCGCAGAGTACAGCTCGGACCGGTATAGCTTAGGGGTGAAAATATACTCCCGGCCATCAAAAAGAACGGCGCAGACAGACGCCTCCGCTTTCAGGGCTTCCAGCGTGTCCATGGCCTGCTCCGGCCCAATGCCGAGCATCTTCTGCGCGGCGGTCAGAAGCTTGTCCGCGGGCAGGCAGGTATGGCCGTTGCCGATATTGTGTTTCAAAACGTGCAGAATGCCTGCGCGTACCCTGCAGCCGTCGTCCTGCGGCCGCTCAAGGGAGGCGGCAATATCGTCGGCGCGCTCAAAGCCGATTTCCAGCCCGTCCTCACACAGGCAGTAGGGGTCCTCCTGCACGCGCTCCGCGGCCTGCGGGCCGTAGAGCTTCCAGACCCGGACGGCCTCGTCGGGCGAAATGCCGAAGCTGCTCAAATACAGCATGATTTCCCGGATTCCGTATATTTTTTTGAACTCATCGCCCATCTTTTTCGCCTTTGCCCTAGTAATCCCCTTAATGGCGCAAAGGCGTTCCGGTTCCTCTTCCAGCACCTGCAGCGCGTTCATGCCGAACATGTCCACAATTTTCCCGGCAGTAGCCGGGCCGATACCCTTAACAGCGCCCGACGAAAGATATTTCAGCATGGCGGCCGCAGTGGAAGGCTTCGAGCGCTCAAAGCCTTCCACCTTAAACTGGGTTCCGTAGTTCGGATTGTTGATCCAGCTGCCCACAACGTGCACTTCCTCGCCCGCGCTGACCAGCGGCATCGTGCCCACGGCCGTAACCAATTCTTCCCCGTTATTAATTTCTATAATCGCATATCCGTTCTTCTCATTTTTAAAAATGACCTGTTCCACGGAACCGGTCATTTCCAGCATCTGATCTTCCCGCATAAGACTCCCTCGTATTTTATGATTCATAAATTCAGTATAATACATGAGCTATGTATTTGCAAATTTATTGACATAGAATATCCGGCAGTTCTTCGGGAGTACAAACTTCTACCCCGGGGTTCCGGTTGGAAATAATTCTGCATACCACGTTTGTTTCTTCATCCATTCCTTTGTCAAGACAAATCAGCATTTTTTCGTCGCCGCGAATCCATTTCAGTCTTTCAATCGCGCTTTCCATCAGCATTTCGGCGCCTTCATCGTGGCCTTCCACGGAAACAACCAGATAAAGCTTGCCCGGACGGGAGGGCCTGAGCATCCAGAAGATGAGATTCCTGACGATTTCAGCGGCGCCGATGATGGCCAGAAGGACAAAAGCGATTTTTGCAAGGATCTCAAGCATAAAAAGTCACCTCAACACAGTTTATGTGCCGAGGTGATCAAATGCTATGCTTATTTTGCCAATGCGGCTTTTAGAGCGTCGACCTTGTCGCGCTTTTCCCACGCAACGTTCAGGTCCTCCCGGCCCATATGGCCGTAATTAGAAACGGAACGGTAAATAGGACGGCGAAGATTCAGGTCATGGATAATCGCCGTGGGACGAAGGTCAAACACCTTTTCCACCGCCGCCGCAAGCTCGTCGTTGCTGTATTGGGAAGTACCGAACGTATCCACCATAATGGCTGTCTCTTATACACATCTCCGAGCCCACGAGACATGCGCAGATCT
>UREO01000143.1 GCA_900546895.1 uncultured Oscillospiraceae bacterium | reverse complement strand
ATATTATTCTGTTCAAGCAGACGGTTGATTTCGGAATCAGTAAAAATCTTTTTCACGCCGGTCTGGGCATCGTCAAAATTCCCCTCGATCGCGCAGACCGCCACATTGTTCCCTTCCTGGGTGTTCATCTGGCGCTTTTGCATGGGGCTGACGCCGTTTTCCGGATAAAATACCTGAATCCGGGTTCCGTCCACATCTTTAAAGCCTTCCAGCGCCGCTTTTCCCGTGTCGCCGGAAGTAGCGACCAGAATCAGGGCAGTCCGGGAGGACTGAATCTTTTTCAGCGATTTGGTAAGGAGATGCGGCAAAAGCTGCAGGGCCATATCTTTGAACGCACAGGTGGGACCGTGCCACAGCTCCAGCAGGTACATATTCATTTTTCCGTTTTGCAGACAGGAGATCGGAGCCGGTCTGTCCTGCTCGAATTTCCCGCCGGTGTAAGCCTTCCCGACACATTCCGTAATTTCTTCCGCGGTAAAATCGGAAAGAAAAGCCGATAGAACGCGGACTGCACGCTCCGTATAGCCACAGTGCTGCAACCCCAGCAAATCCGAATATGAAAAGCAGGGCAGCTTTTCGGGAACAAAAAGTCCGCCTTCGCTGCTGATGCCCTGCGAAATCGCCTGAGCAGAGGATACGCTGACGCCGCTGTTTCTGGTGGAGTGATAGTTCAAGTCTTTTCCCCCTTCACGTTGTCTGTTTTCTAATCATATCATACTTTCCGGGAAAGAGAAACAGAAAAATGATAGACATTACTAAATAATATCGAATTAAATAGAAAATGCATTTTCTATGTGTTCCACAGAAAGGATGGAGAAAGGTTTCGGCCCGGTAACGATGCCGATCACGTCAAAGCGCGGCTGCAGACCTGTTTCATGCGACTGCAGATAGTAAAGGGCGGTTTTGATAATTTTTCGCTGCTTTCCCGCCGTGACCGCCTCCAAAGGACTGACGCAATAATGTTCGTCACGTGTTTTGACTTCTGCAAAAACAATATAATCTTTATTTTCGGCAATCAGGTCGATTTCCCCAAAACGGGAATGGTAGTTGCGCGCAACAATCCGGTACCCCTTCTGCTCCAGCAGCTGGGCCGCGTGATCTTCTCCCATTTTTCCGGTTGAATGGTTCATGGGGTCTCCCCCAATATTTTCTTTAAAAACGTCTTTCTGTGAACCGGACTGGGCCCGTACTGTTTCAGCAATTTCCTATGTAAAGCTGTGCCGTAGCCCTTATGTTTTGCAAATTGGTACTCAGGATAAATCCGGTCGATCTCGGTCATCAACCGGTCACGGCTGACCTTCGCAAGGATGGAGGCGGCCGCAATGCTTGCTGAAAGCGCGTCGCCTTTGATGATAGTCTGCGTATCCACCCCGAGCCGCGGCATCCGGTTTCCGTCCACCAACGCCAGGTCCGGCCTGACGGAAAGTCCGTCACAGGCACGCTTCATCGCCAGGAAGGTCGCCTGCAATATATTGATTTTATCGATTTCCTGCTCCGTTGCGAATCCGACGGCATAGACGATTGCAGTCTTCTTGATCACATCAAACAATGCTTCACGCTTTTTTTCACTGAGCTTTTTGGAATCGTTCAGTCCCTCGATCATCTGCCCGGGAGGCAAAATAACAGCGGCAGCGAACACCGGTCCGGCCAAAGGGCCGCGTCCGGCTTCATCGATGCCGCAGATCATCCGGTAGCTTTTTTTCAGCGCCATGTTTTCATAGGCAAACCAATCCATATTATCTACCAACCTGTTCCAGAGTAATTTTGCCTAATTTCGCACTGCGGAATTCATCCAGTATCATAATCGACGCGCGTTCCAGATCGATTTCCCCGCCGGAAATCAGCATGCCGCGTTTTCTGCCAATCAGTTCCAGTATCTCATAGCCTTTCAGATCGGCTATGTCGATGCTCTCCAGCTTATATCTCTCTGTCAGCTCCCTGGGATAGCTGTCGCGGAGAACCTCCAGCAGACGGGAAGCCAAATGCTCCGTGTCAACCACTTCGTCTTTGACTGCTCCGGTAAACGCCAGTCTTTCCCCTACAGCCTTATCTTCAAATTTAGGCCACAGTACCCCCGGAGTATCCAAAAGCTCAAATCCTTTTCCGATGGTAAACCATTGGTTGGACCTTGTTACGCCCGGCCTGTCCTCGACATTTGCCTTGCTGTTTTTGGCAAGACGGTTAATCAGCGAAGATTTTCCTACATTGGGGATCCCGACGATCATAACGCGGATCTGCCGTCCGACCATTCCTTTTGCTTCCCAAGAGGCAATCCGGTCGCTCAGAACATTTTTCACAAGAGGCATAAAGCCGTTCAGCCCTTTTCCGGTACGGCAGTCGATTGCGATGGCGGGGATGCCCTGCGTCTTATAATAATCGATCCATCTGCCTGTCTGAACCGAATCGGCCATATCGCATTTATTCATTAAAATAACGCGGGGTTTCGTTTGGATCAGTCCGTTTAAAATCGGGTTTCGGCTGCTGACCGGAATCCGGGCGTCAATAATTTCAGCAGCAACATCGACAAGCTTTAAACTTTTTTCAATCTGCCTTTTGGTTTTGGTCATATGACCGGGAAACCATTGTATCGTTTGTGCTTCACTCATTTTTGTTCGTCCCATATCTTTATATTATTTGATTGTTCCAAATCTGTTAAATGGAAAAACAATCATCTCCGCTTTTCCAAGAATATATCTCTCGTCCACCATACCCACGTCAATAAACCGGCTGTCGTTAGACACGGAACGGTTGTCGCCGAGAACAAAGACATGCCCCGGAGGAACCTGAAGCGGATAATTGAAGTCCGAAGGCTGCGTGGTAATGCCGTTTTCAATATAGGCGGATTCGTCCAGCGCAACCCCGTCCACAGAAATGACGCCGGTTTCAAAGTCAATATCCACAACCTGATTTTCCAGCGCGATGACCCTTTTAATAATCGGTTCCTTTAACTTGGTAGTGTGGGTGATTACAATAACGTCCCCCTGATGCGGTTTATAAAAAAAGCTGGACAAGATTACGCGGTCATTGGACCGCAGAGTCGGCAGCATGGAGGGACCGCTCACGTTGACCACCCGGAACAGAAACATAAATACCACGATCACGGCAATTAAAGAAGAGATGAGGGCTTCCACCCATTCGTAACTGTTGACGATAAAATTTCTTTTTTTCTCAGTTAGCGCTTCTTGCTGGGAAACACTTTTTTCGTGATCCAATGAAGGAACAACTCCTTTATATCAAAAAGGCGACGCCTTATAATTGACCGAATTTCCCAAACGGCATAATGATAAATTTGACCTTGCCGATAATATAGCGCTGGTCGATCATGCCTACCTCACTGAAACGGCTGTCCTCCGAAACCGTGCGGTTATCACCCAAAACAAAAACATGGCCGGCAGGGACCTTCTGCGGGAAAGTAACGTCATACTCGTCCTTGGTAATCCCATTCTCGATATAGGCGGACTCGTCGAGCGCAACGCCGTCAACGGAAACGATTCCGGTATGAAAATCAATATCGACCGTCTGCCCTTCCGTAGCGATCACCCTTTTTACGATGCGCTTCTCCAAAGACGTTCCTTTAGCGTCGATCACGACAATATCCCCGCGGTCAAGGCCCGGCTCAGCACAGGCAGTAAATAACTTATAACCGTCCATTAAATTGGGCTCCATGGAAGGCCCGTTTACAACGATATTTACCCTAAACAGGAATGTGAAAAAGATCATGATAATGATCAGCGCGGGAATCAGAGCCT
Source organism: uncultured Oscillospiraceae bacterium (assembly GCA_900546895.1). Lineage (GTDB taxonomy): Bacteria > Bacillota > Clostridia > Oscillospirales > Acutalibacteraceae > Caproiciproducens. The sequence goes on along the minus strand of UREO01000143.1, from coordinate 3,893 downwards.
CCATCCACTCGAAGCAGGCGCGGGCAACACTGTTTTTTTCTGTTTCCGGTGAAACGGGTTCCATATCCGCCTGAATTTCATTTGGGTTCAAGAGGAATACAACTCCTTTTTTGCAAATTGCTATGTTTATATGGTTCCGATCAAAATTACCCCGGTCCGGCACTTTGCTGTTGTCCAAAGGTTCGGCGGAAGGGAAACTTTTCAAGAACGGACACCTCTTTTGAGACCTGAAAAATATCCCAGTAGCAAAAAAGGGACACCTACATGTCCCTTTCAATCGCTATCTGATTCCTTATCTGAGCTGTTCCTTAACCTTTGCCGCCTTGCCGACTCTGTCACGCAGATAATAGAGCTTCGCCCTGCGCACACGGCCCTTGCGGACAATTTCAACACCCTTTACATTTGGCGAGTGAATCGGGAAAACTCTTTCTACGCCTACGCCATAGGACAGGCGTCTGACGGTGAAAGTTTCGGAAATGCCGCTGCCCTTGCGAGCGATAACAGTACCCTCGAAAACCTGAATTCTTTCTCTTTCGCCTTCTCTGATATTTACGCTCACCCTTATGGTGTCGCCAATTTCAAATACAGGAACTTCTGTTTTTACGGAATCTTGCGCAATCAGTTTTAACGCATCCATGGATATTTCCTCCTTAAAATTCAGACATTCATGCCACAGTGGCAGAGGACTGCCCGCTTCAATGTCACGGTACAACCGGGCATTAAACCCCACCGAAATCAATCAGCGGATTCCAAATGCCTATATATAATACCATAATTCTGGAGAAGGCGCAATCATTATTTTTATTTTACTCAAATATTTTAAAATCCGCATCGTAAAGATTGAGCCTTCGGATATCGCGGTATAAATCCAGCTGCAGATATTTTTTTATTGCGTCGCATAAAAGCGAAGGGTTCACATTCATGGTGCTTCCCGCAGGGAGCATCGCGCTGATTTCCACTCCGTCATCCCGGGGAACAACCTCCGTCCTGCCAAGGTACGGCCTCAGGTCCAAATCGATCATCCCGTTTTTCGTATGCTTGGGAACAACCACCGTTTCCCGATTGAACAGTTTCCTGATGGCGGCGGCTGTTTCTTCGGGGGAGTGTTCCTGTGTTTCCAGCTTCATCAGGTAAGAGGCGTAGGCGATCTGCCCCGGCTTCATCACCGGCTCGGTAATGTCGAACACGGGAATGTCGTCCGGCAGCGCCACGTTTAGCCTCCCGATCAGATCTTCGCGCGTGATATCGTCGTCCAGCCGGATATCCATGCTTTCCCGTTCTCCCCCGATGCCGAGCGACAGCGGAAGCGCAAACGTAATGAACGCGTGGGGATTATAGCCTTGGGTATACCAAAGAGGAAGTTTCGCCTTGTGAATCGCGCGCAGCATACAGCGGTTTAAATCGAGGTGTGAAATATACCGCGCCGTTCCGATCTTCTTAAACCAGACCCTGACGTTTTTCATAGCAGATTCCTCCTTTAAAGCAGGCTGCGCCGCAGGAAGAACACTGTTCCCGGCAGTTTGGGGTAGTAACGTTTGCGTAGGCCTTTTGGCATTCGTCAATCAGGAAGGATTTTTTGATCCCGTAGTCAATGTGGTCCCACGGCAGCACTTCATCGAAGCTTCTCCTGCGGTTGGCGTAAAAGGCCGGATCAACTCCGCACCTCTCGAAAATTTCCATCCATTTCGGAAACGAGAAAAAATTCTGCCAGCCGTCCATCTTGCATCCGCTCCGGTACGCTTCCAGAAGAACGCCGCATAAACGCCTGTCCCCTCGCGCAAAAACGGCCTCCAAAAAGCTGGTGTCCGCCTCGTGCCAGTTGGGTTCCACCTTTCTGGTTTTGACCGAAGCGACCAGATGGCGCTGCTTTTTACGGAGCGTCTCCATCGTGTCCTGCGGTTCCCACTGAAAAGGCGTGAAGGGCTTCGGAACAAAAGAGGACGCGCTGACGGTGACTTTTACGCCCTTCCCCTTCGGTTTGTCTGGATTTGCGTAAAAGACGTCTACCACCTTCTGCCCCAGCTCCGCGATTCCGGCGATATCTTCCAACGTTTCCGTCGGCAGCCCGATCATAAAATAGAGCTTAATGGTCGTCCAGCCGCCCTTAAACGCGGTATTGACGGTTTTCATCAGATCTTCTTCCGTAACGTTTTTATTGATAACGTCCCTCAGACGCTGTGTACCCGCTTCCGGCGCAAAGGTAAGACCGCTGCGGCGGACGGATTTGATTTTGGACATTAGCTCCGGGGAAAAATTATCGACCCGGAGGGATGGCAGCGAAATACCTGTATTCTCCTTTTCCGTCCATTTATGAAGCCGGTCGATCAGCTCGTTCAGCTCGGAGTGGTCGCTCGTACTGAGCGAGGAAAGCGAAATTTCATCATAACCCGTGCTGTCGCACAGATCGTGGCACTGCCGGTCGATGACGTCCACTGATTTTTCGCGGAACGGGCGATACAGGAAACCCGCCTGACAGAAGCGGCAGCCGCGGATACAACCGCGCAGAACTTCCGCCACTGTCCTGTCATGAACGATTTCAATATAGGGTACCACGAATTGATCCGGAAAATAGGACTTGTCCACGTCCATCATAATGCGTTTTTTTACGGGGAAGGGCGCGTTCTCTTTCGGAACGATCGCCTTTACCGTATGATCTTCGTTATAAGAAATATGATACAGAGACGGCACGTAGACTCCCTGAATCTGAGAAGCCGCCTTTAAAAATTCCTCTTTGGAGCGGTTCTGCTTTTTATATTCCCGGTAAAGGGCGACTACCTCCAGATCCACTTCTTCCCCCTCGCCAATAAAAAACAGATCAAAAAAGTCCGCCAAAGGCTCCGGGTTGCAGGCGCAAGGGCCGCCGGCCACCACAAGCTGGGAAAGAGAATGCCGGTCGCCGGCCTTCAGCGGGATTCCCGCCAGATCAAGCATATTTAATATATTGGTATAGCTGAGTTCGTATTGAAGGGTAAAGCCGATGATGTCGAAGTCACGGATGCTGTCCCCGCTTTCCAACGCATAGAGCGGCAGGCCGTTTTTACGCATTTCCTCTTCCATATCCACCCAAGGGGCGAATACGCGCTCACACCAGACATAGGGTACGGTATTCAGCTGGCTGTACAGAATTTTTAGCCCGAGGTGCGACATGCCCACTTCGTATATATCGGGAAAACAAAATGCAAACCGCACATCCACTTCATCCGCATGCTTCATCACGCAGTTGAGCTCGCCGCCGACATATCTGCCCGGTTTTTGCACGTTTGCAAGCAGTTTTTCTATCTTTTTATTGACCATTCGTATCCTCCGCACATTTTATGTTTTATTATTATACTTCCCGCGTGCGGAGAATGCAAATCAATAATATCTTCCGTTCTTGTAAAGGAGCAGAAAAATTAAATAAACGGATACGGTGAGAAGATAAAAATTGCCGTTTGCACGGAAGAGAAAAAGGAAACCAATCGCTGCCAGCGGCGTTAAGACCGCGAATGAAGTGACGGATACAATCCTTGCGGACAAAGTGGGGTTCAAACGGGTACAAAGGACGGAATACAGTGCCTGACCACCGTCAAGGGGCTCCACGGGCAGCAGATTAAACCCTGCCAGCACCAGGTTGGCAAGGATAAAAAAGTGAAAATAACGCTCATTAACGAGGGTACAGATCAGCGCGGCGGCAAGGTTGGTTCCCGGTCCCGCGAAGGAAATGGCGGCGTCGCGCCAGTAGGACCGGTCAATACCCGCAGATTTAACCACATCGATACCGAAGGGGGTAAATCGAATCTGCGACGGCGCCGCTCCGAACGCAGCCATGACCGCCAAATGACCCAGTTCATGCAGCACCGCACAGGAAAGGCCCAGAACAGCCATTCCGCTCCTGTCAAACAGAAAAAAAGCTG
>UREO01000142.1 GCA_900546895.1 uncultured Oscillospiraceae bacterium | reverse complement strand
TGTCATATGCCATAAATTCACTTCCTTGTAGTAAAAAACAGCATCCGTATTATAGATGCTGTTGATTCTTTAATTCTTCTGTGCTATGATTTTTAAAAAGGGGGAAATGCCATGCCTATTTTTGGAAGTAAAGACAAAAATGGAAACTTATCTTGTAATTTTATGCATGTTACTGGGGTAAACGGTATTGGAAATGGTACGGCGGTATGCTTAACTCAAGAAGATTCGGAGCAAAGACTTTCGATTGCTATGCGGCTTTCAAAAGTTCCCCCGAAATATCTATCGTACAGTCAAATCACATCAGTAGGAACCGCATATGAGGATGAAATTGTTGAGCAGAATAAAAGCGTTGTAGGTCGTGCTGCGGTAGGCGGGCTTGTCTTTGGGCCGTTGGGAGCCATCGTTGGTGGCATTTCAGGGACTGGAAGCAAACAAAAAAGCCAAACGCGATTTTTCTTTATTATTAATTATCATTCTGCAAACAATCCCGGAGAAATTGGTGTTATTTCTTTTGAAATAGTCGGAGCCTCTTTACATTCAAGCAAATTTATTGATGCTTTGAAAACAAAAATCCCACAACAGCCAGAGCAGCCTTCCTCTCAATATCTTTAGAGCCATTTTGGAACACCCTCGGCCCGTCGGTATACCTTTCCGTTTTTCATCCGAACATTCGGATCCTTCCACGCAATAAAATCAAATAGGGTTTCAAGGCTGGTATCGTCAATATCTTTTGGATTCCAGAAGAATGAATCCGCAAGTTTACGATACAGGCCAATGATAACATTCTCAGGATCATCTTCAGCAGGGGCGCTTTGTGCGCCCCTGCTCAGTTTTTTTCGACGATTCCCGAAATGCCCTGAACAATGTCCATCAGGCACTTTTCAATTTCTTCAGAAGTTAGATTGTTTTCCAGATCGTCCACTGTAAATTTGTTTCCAAACACTTCACAGATGAGATTTGCTTTGCGGATACTCGCATCGTCCATTTCCTGCATCATCTGTTCAATTCCAGGCAAGTCATCTTTATCCAGTTCTTTTCCCCTTCTAGCGACGGAAAGCATATCTTTGTTTACCGCCATTGCTTCCCTCGACTGCCAAGCAGTAATGCGGCCGGTGGTATAGAGCTTTTCCCCAAGTTTAAGTTTTAAGGTTTTCATATATGTACCTCCATTAATTTAATATTCTCCGCGTTCATGCGCGCTTTGAATCACAATAAGGGCCTCCCATTCGGGAAGCCCTGTTTTTATGTTGTGCTTTATGCTGTGGTGAATGTAATCACGGTCCCGGAAATCTTCTGTCCGTAAACATCCTTGATTTCCCCAATCACCAAAGAGTGAGCCGATGCCGCAGCCAATGGAGCCGCCGGGTGAATGGTCACGATCTTTTTCGCCGCATCGAATGACACGGTAATCGGCACATTCTCAAGGCCCGCATCAAGCAGAGAAGCAACAATGCTTTCAATCGTATTATTCATCGTCAGCGTCATATTGCTGTCCACCGTTACGCCAGTGGCATTATCTAACGGTGTGCTGCTCACCAGCTGCAAGTTCGCCGGTCCCGCCGCGGTATCAGGAGTCTGTACCTGCGCGAACCAGTTCGCAGCGCTGGTAAATGCCGGATCTGTGGTGTCTGCAAAAATGCGCTTGACACCCTTCTGCTTTCCGCCGACATCCCACTTGTGGACCGTAACGACTGCGGTATAGGTCATCTGATACGTACGGACATCCACATCGTCTGTTTTCGTTCCTGCTTCTTCTGCGCCGCCGGTGAAATTTCCTTTCATGTACTGATAATAGCGGTATCCGTCCTGGCCTTTGTTGTATCGGAAAGACAATGCAACGTCGGGCGGGTTAGGCTCTCCGGTATCGATTACGCGGCCTGTAGCCTCATCATAATACTTGCCAAGGTACTTTGCCGCCTTATCCGCCGGGACGCCGGAAAACGTGCATGTAATCGTAGTAACGCCTTCGGTTGAATAGTTGAATCCGGGGATGTTGTCGTAGTACGTGGTATTGCTGTTTGTACTGGCCTCTGCGGACAATTCCGAGGACGGAGCGAAATACTCCGGCTTTTCTGCCCTATAGTTCGTTTCGCTGTCCTCGGTGACAATGGCGGCGTGGACTTCCTCCACGCCGACAAATTCACCATATTTTTTGTCCATATTGAACCTCCTTATAATGCGTAAATTTTAGATATTTCTTCATCGACGACTTTTCCCATATCCCGCTGTGCTTTCTCTTTAGTTTCCAGCACAGCAGGGCGTGCAAACGGGCGCTTTCGCAGAACACTGGTTCCGCTTTCCATCGACCGAGCTTTTAATGCATTCGGTACACCTTTTTTATCATAACCTTCAAATCCGATTTTTGTGTTGGTGTTACCTTGTGCGTCCGTAGTAATTGGCGCGATTCCCATTGAATCGGATAATTCGCCAGTGGATTCCTTTTGCTTCACGGCGTATTCCCTGCTTTTATTTTTACCGACATAAGTAGGGTCCCTCAAATTTTTCTCAAGGTTTTCGCGCATCTTATCAGCGACCACACTAGCACCAGCATAGACCGCTTTTCTTGAAATTTCCGGTGCCTGCTTTCCGAGCCTATCCAACTTTTTTGCATATTCATCCAGCCCTTTGATTGTCATTTTTGCCATTAAGCCACCAGCTCCCACACAAACTCGTAATGGATGTACCCGGTATCTTCTTCGTACTGCACAGAATTCAGTTTCCATGCAATTTTGATATCATCAAGTGCATTCTGAATCGCCTTGACTGCCTGATCATTTTCAGCTTTTGTAAAATAATCTATCGTTCCGGTCAGGATATCTGTTGTGTGCTGGTTATCTGCGTGGCCGCTGTAGCCGCCATCCTCGGCCCATACGATATATCGATCTGTTTTTTTATGGGACGTGTAATGGCCGACATTATCGGTGACAGAAAGCAGGGCGGTTTTTAAAGCATCAAGAGAGCTCATAATCCTGTGTCACCCTTTCCAGTGTCAGGTCCATCGTGGGCGGCTCCGCGTCCTCCGGATACTGTACAAGCGTAATTTTGTACTGTTTTCCATCGTTTGGAATTGCTACATCCTGTCCGGACACATCCCGACGCAGGGGGCAACGGAGTACGGTATCTACTTTTGCCCCAGCCTGCATGGCCTGATAGTATCGCTGATTGCCAACCGTGCGCTCTTTGTAGCGGAGCGTTTCTTTCAGCGTCAGCGCATCATGCGGCATGTTTCCTGGGGCAGCCCCGTCGCTCACAGTATAGATTTTTACTACACCGTCGTTATACGCCTGTGTTTTCCTCTGGATCATAGGTTCCCACCTCCGCCTGAATTTGAAGTGTCAGTAACTCATGCAGATAATTTCCTTGAAATTCGTCTAAGGCATGGGCGCGGGCATACCGGCAATATTCCAGCAGCAATTCGCGCGGTTTATCCTCGACGGTATAATCCAATTTCATGCCTGCGGTCGTGTCCAAATACCGGATTCCGCGCATAATAATACCGGTGATTTTTTTATCATCGGCACTGTCAGCCCACGTAATATCCTGATCGTTTTTGACTGCATCAAGCAGCCCATTGGGGAGCTCCATCACATCACCGCCTCAATTGCCATAATAATATCTGCTTTTTTGGCGGCGCTTAGACCGGTAAGCCCCATCCCCGCCGCCATTTCAAGCAGTCCCGCCCGTGTCATGGCGGCGAGATCAAGGCTGTTTGATTTTGCGGTTAAGCGCCCGTCGGAAAATCCGCTGCATTCGTCACCTTAACCTGCTGGACATACGGGAGAAGTCCGGAAATGTCAAGGTACACAAAAGCATTTTCATCCATCGCCCGGCCATTACCGTACAACTTAATGCGATAGACGCGCTGGTCCTCCAGAAATTTGTATTCGTCGGAGTATTCCAGCTTTCCAGCCTTGCCAGTCCCAAGGCCCATAAAATACTTGGGTCCGAGGCCCATCACAGCATGGCCAGAGGGAACCGCTGCCGACTGGATAACCGTAGTCGGGAACGGAAACACGTTTGGATTGAACCCGCCGTCCGCAGTACGCGGCGTGGTGGCCGGGAAAACTTTGGTGAAATAGTCCGCAGGATTCACAATCAGCAGAACAGAAGTAATCGCGCGGCGCTGATTGTTCGGAGCCTGCGACAACTTATTGAGGATAGTCCCGTAGGTCGTGGGGTCAAGTGCGGTAATCGCAGTCGCAGTCTTTCGAGGGAATACTCCGCCGGTGTCTCCAGTCAGAGCGCGGGTCATACCGAGAGGCTTTCCGTTTCCGTCACCATCCACAATACCGGCTTCCAGAGCAACCGCGAGAGCTTCGGAAAGCAGGGTACGGACGTACTGATCGAGCCACGTCGGGCCGAGGTCAAGCATAGCGTTTGCAACCGGAATAAACGCAGACAGCTTTTTCTTGTCGAGGTTGATTACTGCAAACGCGCCGGAAAGCTCGTTCGTAATCGTTGCGGCAAGTTCGCTCCATCCAGCCACACCGGAAGACGTAGAAATCAGGATTTCCGTCAAAGCGCTGGTGTTCTGAAAATTGATCGCGTCCAAAAGCGGGTGGCTCGCGGTCAGGTCGTCGAAAACTGCATTTATCGTAGTTTTCGGGAGTGTTTCATCAATCAGGGTGACGGCGGATTTTGCATGTCCTCCAGCCATGTCACTGCGAATAGCATCAATTGCGTTCTGCCAGTATTTTGTTTCCTCACTGGTGAGCTGACGAACGCCGCGCTGGGCGAGGACAGCCGTATCGTTCTGTTGGATAAGTTCCTTCGCATCTTTCATCACCGCGTCCTGAATGTTGTTGGCGAGGTCAGACCAAGCCTGTGCGAACGCTTCCGTGTCATTGGACTTTACCGCCTCGCTCATGCGCTGAAGAATTTTGGATTTCTCCTCATTCTGAGTATCAAGATTTTTCATTGCGAACGTCTGAATGTTTGGCTTCATATAATGAGCTTTCATGTTATCAGTCCTTTCCGCCCATAAGGGCGCTCAAAAATTTCATTGGGTCATTTTCTTTTGGTTGAGCTGGAATTTTTGCCATAAGCTTTTCTGCGACTGAAACCGCCAATTTTTCAGTGTCGAGTGCAACCTGAACACCGGGTTCGAATTTTGCTGTCACCTTCTGCAGGATCATGCTCATGGCGCTTTGGTTTGCAATGCTGCTTTCTTTTTCGGATGATACCGACGTGGCAAACCCCATCTTTTCAGCATCTTCCGGAAGGATCCATGTTCCTTCGTGGTTGTTTCCATCGAGCATAGCATCCAATTCTTCTCGGCTGATGCTGACCTTTTCGGCGTAGGCATTTCCGGCCGCCTGAGATATCTTTTCGAGTACGTCCGCCTGTTGCCGCATCTGTGCGGCGTTCCCTTCGGCGCTGCTCCATGCGTTGTGAATCATCAGCGCAGAAGCCGCACCCATAATTCTCTCATCACCCGCCATAAAAACAAGTGACGCGGCAGAACATGCAAAGCCGTCACAATATGTAATGATTTTTGCCGAATGGTTTTTCAGCGTGTTATAAATTGCCAGTCCTTCCGACGTGTATCCGCCGCAGCTGTTGATATGGACATTGATCGTATCCACGTCGAGATTTTTGATCTCGTTGGCAATGGACAGCCCGGAAACTTCACCGAGGCCGTCATAACCCCATGCCTGATTCAATCCGGTTTCAAACGCATCCACAATATCTCCGAAAATGTAGACATCCGCAGTGCGTCCGCTGGTTTCCATCGAATAATACTTTTTCAACTAATCACCCCCTCTCACAGAATCATTCTTTCTTAGCTGTTTCATCGCTGTTTCCCTCCATAGTTGCCATAAGATCGGCAACGGTATAGTTTTTGGTAATCATGTGTCGGTTCGCCCAATCTGCGTTAATTGGTTCGTCATTGCATAGGCGACGAATATCATTGATGCTGTACGCACCGGAAGAAATCAATTTGTCGATGGAGGTTGACACGCTCAAAAGGTCGATATGTTTAATCGACTTTGTATCGATCTGCAAGTAATTACGTTTTAGAAAATCACTCACTCCATAGCGCTTTCGAATTATCTCTTCTTCGAGCATGCAGCAAAGCGGGTCTACACAAAACGTCAAGAGCTGGTCCGTTACCTCGTTCACGCCCTGCACATCACCGTGGAGTAAAGCAGGCGGAACGCCAAGCGCTTTCGTCGTAAAGTCCGAAATGTCATCAACCATCGCCCGGATGTCACGGGTACTCTCGGATGAATAGGTTTTGCTGCCAGTATCGGTATAGGACTGCCCTTGCCCGAGTGGGAGAATTGCATCACCGGTGCTCATGAACGTTTTGAATTTGTTGTTTATCAAATCGTCGAACGCTTCCCGCTCTTTTGACCCTGCGACCGGAAGAGCTGCGTAATTGAAAATCCCCTTCGTCCCTCGCGATTTCTGGTATGCTTTCATGCTGTATGCCAGAAGTTTGGAATAGCTTGCATACAGCGCCGCTGTAACCTTCCGCATGTCCTTTACTGACAGCTGCCAGTAAAGCACCTCTGACTGATTAAAGGACCGCGAAAAAGTAAAATCGCCAACCGTTACGTTGGTGAAAATATCATCGTACAGGGCATAGGGCGTTCGGATAAAACTGTCTGCTACAAGCAGCTGCCCGTTCTGTTCAATAATCAGGCATTCATTGTGACGGTAAAGTTGCGCAATCCATTTATGGATAAATCCGCTGGAATTCTGGTTCTTGTTTGGTTCCACGTTCCATAGGTAATACTCTGCTCCTTTTTTTTCGACTCCCCCGGAATAGGTCTTGAATTCGCACTTGCTGACGGCGTTTGCAATGGTGTTGACCGTGGACCAGAATGCCAACTCGCGGTAATAGACATCCGCATAGGCTTGATAATATTCGTCGATGTCCTCTGCAAGGCCATCTCCGCTGACCGGCACGGCCTGACCTCCGAGTTTTTCCTGCAGCCAAGATATTAATCCCAATTTCTCACCTCCATTACAGGGTAATTACTGGCATATCGTCATAGGAGCTTGTGACTTCATCCAGTTCGCTTTCAACTGTCATTGAGTGGACTACCGACATCCATGGGTCTGTTTTTCGTGATTTCGCCTCGATCTTTGCGTAATAAAAGTTTCCGGTGCTAGTCCCTTCGGCGCGTCCACGTTCTTCACGTTTTATGTTTCGGGCAGCCCAACGGAGTGGAGGATAATCATCCCACACAAAATTTTGATTGATAAATACGCTGTCAATAACCGGGATTGTCCGCATAATGTCATTTGGTCGGACGCAGACCAGATTTTTATAGGTCTTTGTATCGAACCCAACATCGCGGAGTGCACGCGATACAACAGCATATTTGTTGTTGTCCAATGCCAGTTTTTTTATATTGTACTTTTGCGCTTGCTGCGCAATCCATTCAGCGAGTATATCCGGATTGATTTCTTTTTCATCAACCAGCGTCAGCCATTTGAGCTCCGCCCAATCCTTCCACGGGATTTTCAGGCGGTTTAGATCGGCGGACTGTAGGCAGAGCCATGAGTGATTAATGTCATATCGTTTCTCTCCTTCCTTGAAATGTAGGTTTGCGCTGGCAAAGTCATTGATTGACGCATAGTCAATCCCAGCAGTGCAAGAATGCCCGGTTAGGTCTGGAATCTGTCTCTTATACACATCTGACGCTGCCGACGACTTAGACGGTGTAGATCT
>UREO01000141.1 GCA_900546895.1 uncultured Oscillospiraceae bacterium | reverse complement strand
GCGTAACAAAGAAACAGTCCTTTTCCCCGGAAAAATATTTTGGAAATCTCTATGCTGTTTATAAAAATATTGCTATAATATAGGAAAGGCATTTTGACGGATATTTGCAGAAAACAAATTGCATTCCGTCGAATTTGTCAAAAAATAACAATCATAACAGGAGGTTGAGAAAAATGCCGGCTTTTGCAAATCCCTTTCAGGCAAATGTTGAAAGAAAACTAACACACGAGGAACTCGTTCAGGCCATTCGTCTGGACATTGCGGGGGAACTGGAAGCCATCTATCTTTATGACGCCCATGTTCAGGCAACGGACAATGAACTGGCCAAAACGGTCATCAGCGATATCCGCGATGAAGAAAAGGCCCATATCGGTGAATTGATGACGCTACTTCGGCAGCTGGACCCGAAAGAAGCGGAACTGTTCGCCTCCGGTGAAGCGGAAGTAAGAGAGATGCTGGAGGGGCTGGGGATTTCCGAACCGTCCGCAGAGCCCGCCGCCGGCGCCCCCGAACAGACGGTAGGCAGTCTGCTGGGCAAATAAACAAATTCTGTAAAGGAGCTGATCATATGGATTATCTTTCAAGAGAAGGTTCCCCCGTACCGCAGGAGCTTTGGAAACAAATTGACACCGCCGTAGTGGAATCGGCGCGCCGTATTCTGGCGGGCAGAAGATTCTTACATATTTTCGGGCCTCTCGGCGTCGGAGCGGACAGCATCGCGATTGACGACGCGGACAAAATCGGGGAAATCACCAAAGACGGACTGACGGTTACCGCCGGCAGAAAGCATGTGGAAATCCCCACCGTTTACGACGACGTCACCCTTTTGGCAAAAGATCTGGAAAGCAACCGCAAATCGGGTTATCCGGTGGATTTATCCGCCGTTATGGCTTCCGCCGAGGCCTGCGCTCTGAAAGAGGACCGGTTGATCTTCTTCGGGGCCGAGGGACTGGGCTATGAAGGGCTTCTTACCGCGGCGGGAACAAACCGGGTCGAAAAGAAAGACTGGTCCGAGGGAGAAAATGCGTTTACCGATATCGCCGCGGCAATCCAGCTGTTGACTTCCAAAAACGTTTACGGCACTTATGCGCTCGCGGTCAGCACAGACCTGTATCTGCAGATGCAGCGGATTCAGCCCGGAACGGGTTTACTGGAAATTGAGCGTGTAAAAAAGCTGCTGAACGGCAACGTTGTCAGCAGCCCGGTATTGGGAAATGACAAAGCAGTGCTCGTCTGCACTGAGCCGAGAAACATCGATCTGGTGATCGGGCAGGACCTTGCCGCCGCCTATCTGGAGCAAAAGGACCTTAATCACTGCTTCCGTATTTTGGAAACCGTCCTGCTCCGCATCAAGCGCAGGCAGGCCATCGTCGTTTTTGAATGACCCAAAGCTTCACCACCGCACGGCATCTCTTTTATTTGCCGTTTTATTGATAATAATCAAATGATGGAAATGAGGTTGTAAAAATGTCAAAAGTTGTTTTTTATCGCTGTGAAATTTGCGGAAATATGGTAGCGCTGATCAGGAGCGGCGGCGGCACACTTACCTGCTGCGGCCAGAACATGACGAAGCTGGAGGCAAACACCACCGATGCCGCGACCGAAAAGCACGTTCCGCTTATCACAAGGGAAGACGGAAAAATCAAAGTTCAGATCGGTTCCACCATTCACCCCATGCTTCCGGAGCATCATATTGAATGGATTGCGCTAGAGTCCGGCGACAGACTGGAAATCGCCTATCTGAAGCCCGGTATGGACCCGAAAGCGGAGTTCAGCGACGCCGAATCGGGCACGGTTTACGAGTACTGCAATCTTCACGGCCTTTGGAAGGCTGAATTCTAACGGATAAGAATGAAAAATGGCTTTGCGGAAAATCCGCAAAGCCATTTTTGTTATATCATCCATTTTGGCAAGATAAAATCAATCTTCTTTCCCGCGGCCGCCGTTTTCCGGAAACAGCCCCATAAAATCAAGGGTCGCGAAATAATCGGCCGGGGTTTCCGCGCGGCGGATGAGCTGCGCCGACCCGTCCTCTCTCAGCAGCACTTCCGCGGAGCGCAGCCTGCCGTTATAGTTGTAGCCCATGGCATGACCGTGCGCACCGGCGTCGTGGATCACCAGAAGATCCCCCATGTCTATTTTCGGGAACATTCGGTCAATGGCAAATTTGTCGTTGTTTTCACACAGGCTTCCGACAATATCGTATTTGTGGTCGCAGGGGGCGTTTTCTTTCCCCATCACCGTAATGTGATGGTACGCGCCGTACATGGCGGGGCGAAGGAGATTGGCCGCGCAGGCGTCCACCCCGATATATTCCTTATAAATATGTTTTTCATGGATTGCTTTCGTTACCAGACAGCCGTACGGCCCAAGCATAAAGCGGCCCAGCTCGGTGTAGACAGCGACGTCCTTCAGGCCAGCCGGAACAAGGATTTCCTCAAAGGCTTTGCGGACGCCTTCTCCGATTTTTGCAATATTAGCCGGTTTTTGTTCGGGACGGTAAGGAATCCCTACGCCGCCGGACAGATTGATAAAGGAAACCGCAATGCCCGTTTTATGGTAGAGATCGACAGCCGTACGGAACAGGATACCGGCCAGTGTCGGGTAATACCCGTCGTCCGTCGTGTTGCTGGCAAGGAAAGCGTGGATGCCGAAGCGTCTGGCCCCCAGCTCCTTCAGCTTCACAAAGCCTTCCTGCAGCTGTTCGCGGGTAAAGCCGTATTTGGCTTCCCCCGGCGTGTCCATAATGGCGTTGCTGATCTGAAAGGTTCCGCCCGGATTGAAGCGGCAGCAAATAGTTTCCGGAATGCCCGCTATGGATTTCAGAAAATCAATATGTGTAAAATCGTCCAAATTGATCAAAGCACCCAGCTTTTTTGCCAGCTCAAATTCCTCGGGCGGCGTTTCGTTGGACGAAAACATGATGTTCTGTCCGTGAAAGCCCACCGCGTCGGAGAGCATCAGCTCGGTCAGCGAGGAGCAGTCGACCCCGCAGCCCTCTTCCTTCATGATTTTCAAAATCACCGGATTGGGCGTTGCCTTCACCGCAAAATACTCACGGAAGCCGCTGTTCCACGCAAAAGCCTTCTGCAGCTTGCGCACGTTCTCCCGGATTCCCTTTTCATCATAAAGATAAAACGGAGTCGGAAATTGGGCTGCGATCTTTTCAAGTTGTTCTTTGTTTACAAAGGTATTTTTCAAAACAGTTTCAGCTCCCTTTCGTTACGGTAATCAGTGTGATTTCATTTTTCAGCGCCTCTTTGAAAAGCTCAACCAGATTGCGCTTTTGAGAATACAGGCAGGTGGACTCGGAACCCGCGGCGATATCGCCGGTCAAAACACTTTTGGAATCGGCAATCAGGCGAATCTGATGCCGCTCGGTTTCCGTGTGGTACACCAGCACGCCTTCCAGTTCAAACGGAGGGTCGGTAATAACGACGACCTTCAGTCCCCGGCGCAAAGCCGAACAGAGCTGCGGCAGAAGCAAAGAAAGCGTCTGCTCGGATACGGCAAGGTAAATGCGCTCTTTCGCCGCGTCGATCATGTTCTTCATTTTATCCATGATGTTGGCCTCGCCCTTGACGGTAATGTACCCCTCGCCGGTTTCCCGGCGCTTGGGCGCCGCCCCCACCAGCAGCTCCCGGTACTCCTGCATGCGCCGGATACGGTTGCTGCAGAATTCCTCGACCGGAACAGGAAGATACCGGGTGGCCGTGTCTTCCTCAACCAGGGCCGCGCCTTTTTCAACCAGACCGGCCAGCGCCGTATAGGTATTGGAACGGGATATGCCGGACGCTTTCGCGGCCTCATATCCCGTCAGTTTTCCTTCGGAGCAGAGCAGAAGATACAGGGCCGATTCCTGCCGTGTAAGATTGTAATATCCCAGCAGTTCCACCAGATCCATCGTGCCGCCCCCTGTATAGTGTTTCTCTATAGGAACACTATACGATATTTATCCTGATTTGTCAATTAATATTTCTGTCCCGACGTCTCCGCCGTCAGGTATGTAAGATTTTTTTCAGCTTTTACGTCGGGTTCCGGGCCTCCTTCGATCACCGTAAGCTTCCTCTTTTTCAGTTGGAAAGCGCCGACCAGCTTCCTGAGCATATCCGCCTGTGCGGACAGTTCTTCGCTCGCCGCCGCGCTTTCCTCCGCCGTGGCGGAATTCGTCTGGACAACTGCGGAAACCTGATCCACACCGGTTGTGATCTGTTCGATCGCGGCGGCCTGATCGGAAGACGCCATATCGATTTTGACGATCGTTTCTCCCACAAGCCCCACCTTGGCCGCGATCTCATTCAGCTCTTTCGCCGTACGCCCGGCGATAGCGGTACCGTTTTTTACGCTCTGGATGGAACCCTCGATCAGGCTGGTGGTCTGCTTGGCCGCGTTGGCGGACTTGCTTGCCAGATTCCGCACCTCGTCGGCCACCACGGCAAACCCTTTTCCGGCGCTGCCAGCCCTTGCCGCTTCCACGGCGGCGTTGAGGGCAAGGATATTGGTCTGGAACGCAATGTCATCGATCACCTTGATAATTTTCCCGATCTCATTGGAGGCATTGCTGCTTTCCTCCATGGAAGAAAGCAGCTGCCGCATCTGCTCGTTGCCCTGTTCCACCTGTGTGACGGTTTCTTTCACGTAACCCGCCATTACCCTGACATTTTCCGCTGTCTCGCTGACTTTTCCGGAAACCTCGGTGACGGAGGCCGCCAGCTCTTCCACGGAGCTTGCCTGCTCTGTCGCGCCCTGAGCAAGCTCCTGAGAACCGTCGGAAACCTGGGCCGCTCCGCTGTTGACCTGTTCCGCAGAGGTATCGATAGCCGTGAGCGTTTCGTTCAGGCCGTCAGAAATCTGCATCAGCGCCTGTTTGATCGGAACAAAATCCCCCGCATATTCCTGCGTAATATCCGCGGTGATATCCCCCTTCGCCATCCGTTCCAGCTTGTCCGAAATATCCGCGACATACTGCTTCAGGGTCCCGGCGGCCGACTGCAGAGACCGGGCGAGAGAACCGATCTCATCTTTGGAGGAATAGGTAATATCCACATCCAGCTTACCCTGCGCGATACTTTCAGCGGCGACGGCCATTTCATTGACCGGCCTGCTCAGCGCCCTGGACAGCCATAAACCCCACATAATGGAAATGATTACGCCAAGAAGGATAACGACGACCATTACCAACATCATCATGTTGCCGAGCTGCTGATTGGATTCGTCGTTCTCTTTTGCGTTGTTGATCCGGTTCTGCATGCACTGGGTATAATTGTCGGTTACCTTGATGTTGATTTCAATCAGCTTTTTCAGGTTGACCTTGGCTTCGCCGACATTTTTCTGCCCGGTTTCCTGAACAATAGCCTCAAAAGTCGGCCAGAATTCCTCATCAAACATTTTTCTGGTTTCGGCAAAAAGCTCTTTCGTAGCAGCCGACGAAATAGTCGGTTCGTACTGTTTAACAGCATCATCGTACCGCTTCTTATAATCTTCGGTGTTTGCAACAACCGTTTTCAACTCTTCCGGGTCGTCATAAAACAAGATATAGTCTCTGGACAGCCCTCTTAATCGGTCAAGATTCAAGAGCACGTCCGATATGACCGGCAGTGGCTTTGTCTGCTCCGTATAAAGCTTTGTGCTGGACGCCTCCATTTGCAGTAAGCTGTAAATACCGGCACCGCCGACAATGACGGTAATCAAGGACATTGCCAGAAATGACAGGATCAGTTTTTTTGCAATTTTAAGATTCTTCATGATTTTTCTCCATTTCTCATTTTCCATGGTGGACTCTTTTCACAATTCCCGCTTTGTCCGGGTCCTGTACTCGTACTCCTGCTGCCCGCCCGGTTTCCCTTTCCGGACGCTTTTCCTCCGCAGCAATGTTCTGCTCCGCCTGCTTTTTGTTCTCCTCCTTTCCTAAACGCGGTCGGCGGTCATTCCTCCATTTATGACACCGGTCACATTTTTTATCTGTTTTTCCGGTTTAATCTATTTCACTTCTCCTTTCTAATTTATCGTCCACAGTATCAATTATATTTATATTTTTGCTTACTATTTTTTTAATTAGTCATAATATATTTGTTTTGTTTATATATAGTTTACCTTTTTTTACGGCACAATTAAAATTCATAATGAGAGGAGTTGATTTCATTGAATCGAATTAAAATACTAAGAATGAAAAATAAATTAAAGCAGCAAGAGCTGTCCAAAATCATCAATGTCAGTCAGGCGTCCCTCTCCGGATACGAAAGCGGAAAATACGAGCCCGACAATAAAACCCTGCTGAACCTGGCGGCTTTTTTCGGCGTGACCACAGATTATCTGTTGGGAAAGGACTCCGTTCCCGACCCGTCCGGCACCTCCAAAAAAATACCCGTGCTCCGAAGCCTTCGTGCGGAGGTATCGCCCGGATTCGCGAAAGATGTGGTAGGATATGAAGAGATCAGCTCAGAAATGGCAAAGCAGGGGGATTTTTTTGCAATCAAGATGCATGGGGACAGTATGGAGCCGCGCATTCAGGACGGAGACACCGTGATTGTACAGAACCATTCCATGGTGCAAACCGGGGACATTGCGGTTGTCTCCGTCAGAGGAGACGAAGCGACCATTAAAAAAATAGCGAAATATGAAAGCGGGATCACCCTGATTCCCTATAACCCCAAATATGAACTGGTCTCCTTTTCAACGGAAGACCTAACCAGGCTGCCGGTCGTTATTCTTGGCAAGGCGGTACAATTAAGAGGAAAGTGTTAGGTAATGCGGAAAAATCATATCGTAACACCGCATTGGTCAGCAGCCGGTGCGGTATTTTATTTCGCCTGCGCTTGATCGACAGACTAAAGACATCAGACATCCTTATTGAAACAGGATGTCTTTTGCGGTATAATGATGCTGAAAACATCAGGAATGCGGAGGAATCGGCAATGAAGACAAAAGGAAAAAGCCTTGCGGAAAACATCGCGGATGATATTGTCGCAAGGATCACCATTGATAAAAAATATTCGACCGGAGACAAGCTGCCCAATGAAAACGAGTTGTCTGCCGATTTAAGGGTCAGCCGGACCACCCTGCGGGAAGCAATCCGTATTTTGGTAGCACACAACATATTGGAAATCCGCCGCGGAAAGGGCACCTATGTCAAAGACAGTCAGTCCATGGACCGGGGAATCGACTTGAAGCCGCTTTCCGCTTTCCCGATGGATGTGAAGGACCTGTATGAAATGCGTCTGATCTTTGAGCCGCAGTCCGCCTATTTTGCCGCCAAAAGGGCCTCCGACAAGGAACTGGAGCGCATTCTGCACTACGGCAGGCTGGAGGAAGACCTGATTTTAAAGAAACAGGACCGGACAGAGATTGAGCAGGCCTTTCACAAATCCATTGCAAAGGCGACCCACAACGAATTTATGAACCGCCTGATGCCCATCCTGTATCAGGCCATCGGCAAGGGGGTCATCTTATCCAACACCAAAGAGGAAATTGTGCAGAACACGCTGAACGATCACCGCATGATTATGGAATTTTTATCAAAGCGGGACGCATTGGGCGCAAAGACCGCCATGGAGCTGCACATTATCCACGCGATGCGCGGGTTCGGCATTACCGAGGAATAAGGAATCCGAAAGAAATCATATCTTTAATCAATTGACATAAGACATCATACAATATCTGTCTCTTATACACATCTGACGCTGCCG
>UREO01000140.1 GCA_900546895.1 uncultured Oscillospiraceae bacterium | reverse complement strand
GTTTCAATCCACGCTCCCGTGTGGGGAGCGACGGTTCGCCATGTTGCAGTAATCTTGATTGATGTCGTTTCAATCCACGCTCCCGTGTGGGGAGCGACCTGCCGGTGGCCACAGGCGGCGCAAATGAAAAACGTTTCAATCCACGCTCCCGTGTGGGGAGCGACCTTTGAGCTTTTCGACCTCCGGAATATCAATCCCGTTTCAATCCACGCTCCCGTGTGGGGAGCGACCAATAATTATCAATCGCTTATCACAATTCCGTCGTTTCAATCCACGCTCCCGTGTGGGGAGCGACTTCATGGTCGCTATCTCCGCCCAGCTTATTAAGCGTTTCAATCCACGCTCCCGTGTGGGGAGCGACCAGGGTCAAAGCCGACGCAGGAAAGGCAGCTTTCGTTTCAATCCACGCTCCCGTGTGGGGAGCGACGCGGCTGTCCTGATTGGGGCGCAGAACCCGGAAAGTTTCAATCCACGCTCCCGTGTGGGGAGCGACTCTTCCAGCCGTGGGAATATGGCGATCCTTGGACGTTTCAATCCACGCTCCCGTGTGGGGAGCGACCTATCCCGGAAAATGTATTTTACCGGCTAGCTATGGTTTCAATCCACGCTCCCGTGTGGGGAGCGACAGCAAAAAGTGACAAAGAAATTGCGTGTTATTAAGAAAGATGGCAGCAATTGTAATATAAATTGGCTGGCACCATCCAAGAAAATTGAAAAATAATTCTATATAATAATTAAAATTAACTGTTATAAGGTGCGAACAGCAGAGTGAAAACATGTGTGCTTACCGTTCGCACTTTATAAAATAAGCGGTTCCGTAACATCGAAAGAGGGTTTTGCTCCAATGTGTTCGATCTTTGTTTTGTAGTGATCGCCGAGGTAGTAAAAACGGAGACTGTCCTTTTCCGGGTTGATTATCTTTTCGAGCTGATGCTTGACCGTGCAGCATAGGGCGGCGTCCATGATACATTCAAATACGGAATTTTGGACGCGCTGTCCGTAATTTACGCATACTTTTGCGACCTTGCGCAGGCGTTTTTGCCCGACTGGGGTTTCCGTGTTCACATCATAAGTAATTAATACAAGCATGTGACCTCTCCTATTTCCATAAAAACGGCGGGTAAACATCCATGTCTCCGCGCAGATACCGCGCAAGAAGCAAAGCCTGCGAATACGGGACAAGTCCCCACTCCATTTTTTCTCCGAGCATTGGGTGGGTGATCTGTTCCTGCTTTTTCTTTTGCCACGCGGTCAGAATGGTTTTTCGCGTAGCATCATCCATCAGGACAGCGCCGTTTTCTTTCCGGACAAACCCTCCGCCGTTGACCTGCTTTGTATTGATTAGGGTCAGGACAAAGCGGTCCGCCAGAACCGAACGGAATTCTTCCATTAAGTCCAAAGCAAGGGAAAGCCTTCCGGGCCGGTCACGGTGCAGAAACCCGACGTAAGGGTCCAGTCCCACGGTTTCCAATGCGGAGGCCGTATCGTGGGCGAGAAGAGTATAGACAAAGGATATCATCGCGTTGACGTTGTCCATGGGAGGGCGGCGGTTGCGGCAGCGGAAGAAAAAATCATCCTTCTGCTGCAGAATCATATCGTCCAGTACGGAAAAATACTGTGTCGCCGCTTTTCCTTCGATTCCCCGGATATCCTCGAGTGTTTCCGCACACGGAAGGCCTCGGATCGCGTCCGCCAGAGAAGCGGAAACACCGCTCAGTTTTTCCTTGTCCAGTCTCAGGGGATAATCGCGGGCGGCGCGCTCGACAATCCAGCGGGAATTGAAGAGTTTTCCGGTGATAAAGCTCCGGGCGATTCCTGCGCTTTGCGCCTCGTCATCGGAAAAGCGGTACTGGGTTTTGCGCAGCAGCACGTTTCCCTGTTCTGTTCCTGATACGCGCGCCAGAAAACGCCCGTGCATCGTGAGAAAGGTCAGCGCGACACCGCGCTCGGCGCAGGCTCCCATCAGGGCAGGACTGGCACCCGTATAGCCGAAGGTGACGATTCCGTCCAGATTATGCAGAGGAATTCTCCGGTTTTCACTTTCCTCTCTTTGTATGACCACGTTTTCGCCGTCCAGCGCCAGATAGGCGTCCTGTGAAGTAACATACAGTGTGTTTCCCAATATCCTCACGAAAATTCCTCCAGACGCTTTTTTAGATAATCCGCCGCGGAACCGCCGCGGCACAGCTTTGGTAAGCAAAGCCCCTTCAGCGAGCAGGCGTTGCAGCTTTTTGTCGGCTTTACACGCGGCGTATAGTTTCGGCGGGAAAGCTCGTGCATTTCCGAAAGCATGGCGGAGACTTTTCCGCGCAAGGTTTCGTCCAGAGGAACGGCAGTCCTGCGGGCGGTTTCTCCGTAATACAGATACGCCTTTGGGATTTCTCCGCACAGGAGCATTTCTTCCAGGCACATGGCCTGACAGCATAGCTGCAGACGGTCGGCGTCGTTTTCTTTCGGCGCCCCGCGCTTATATTCCACTGGCACGGGAAGCCACTTGCCTTCGCGGCCGAAAATGGGTACGCCGTGGGGAGACGCGTGAAATTCCACGATGTCACAGACTCCGTTTACGCCGAGTCTGCGGGAAAACACAGCCATCCCGCGCGAAATAATCCGTTCCCCGCGCTTTTCAGCGGAGAAGGAGTCGTGTGCGTTCTCGTGCAGGATGTGGCCCTCGGCGGTGCGCAGGTTTTCGTTCCACTGCATCTCAAGATAAGCGAGTGCCCATTGGCGACGGCAAAAAGCAAAATGCTGGAGGCCGGCGATACTCAGAAATTCCTCCTCGCTATATTCCATCGTAAATTTCAGGGGAGAGCCCGTCCAGTGTATCGACCGTGACGGTATAGTAATCCTCCATTCGGAAAGGCAGATTTCCGCCCGGAACCTTTTTATCCTTGATCGCGACGATGTGTAAGGAGCGGTGCACCTTGGCGGAGGAGTACTGTCCGGTTTTACAGTTGTGCTTCCACCAGAATACCTTACAGATTTCCATACTTCCATCCGGACGCGCCGAAGAGCTGTCGTTTTCAAACAGGGAAATCAGCGCTTTGCGGATGAGCTCCGCGTCCCCTTCCGTAAATCCCGTCTTCTCCGCCAGCTGGCAGTTGATGCTGCCGTAAAACACATAAACTCCGAAAGGAACGCAGTGCTTCATCCCCATGGTGTCTGAGGATTTCTTATCTCCCGTCACACTGTTAACGCTTTTGGTAATCTGGATGCTGGCAATGTCGATGGGGTCGACGCTGAAAGCCGGGTGTACGGAAACGGGGCCGCGTACGCCGACGGAAACGTCGTTGTCCTTGAACGCGAACACCTGCCCGAAGGAACGCACGTCCATCCATTTTTCACAGGCGACTTTCGCGTAGAGTTCACGATCCTTTGTCTTTTTTAGTTCGTCAACGGAATCCGCGCGCTCCTTCAGGCTTTTGAAGCCGTCCGCGCGTTTGTCGTCGGACTGGACGAAAACAGGCTGTCCCATGTCCATCAGGCGGTTGCGGATTTTACGCTTGATACATACGTCCGAAATTTCGCCGATGCCGTCATAGGTCTCGCGGGGGCGGTTGCCGTTCAGCGGGTCGCCGTTCGGATTTGCGTTCTTAACCGAAAGAATTACCGCGAAGTCGATCTTATTGGCCAGTGTACTCATTTATTTTTCTCTCCTTTTATGCTGATTTCAGCGGCTTCCGTTTTTTTACGGATGTTTTCCTGCTTTTCCTCATGAAATTTCTGCATCTGGCACGCATAGCCCAGCAGGTAAATTTCGGAAAGCGGAGCGTTTGAAAATTCACTGACGGGGATCCGGGAAATCACTTCGTCCAGTTCCTCCCGGTACCGTTTCCCCCTGTCGCCGAGCTTCTGCAGATAGGGCAACAGCTGATGGTATAATGTTTTCCATGTTTTTGCGGGGTGCTGGCTGAACGCCGCCTGCACCCGCTCCGCGTTGGTGCTGCGGGATGTTTCCGACAGCCCGAGCGAATAGCTTTCGATCTGCTGCGCGTAGGCGAGCGCCCTGCCGAACAGGTAGCTTCTGTCGTTTTCCTCCGGATTCAATGCCATGGTCCAAACCTCCCTGTATGTTTCATCCTTGATTTGTTTACGGTTAATACGGTCGTTATGATATTTGCGAATCAATGCGCAGGCGATCCCGAGCGTATTTTGATAATTCTCCTGTTTTTTGTCGATTGCCTCGGGCTTGGAGGCACGCCGGGCCGCGCAGTGCATCAGGTCTTCCGGCAGGGACGCGCCGTCCACGATACACGGAAGCAGGCGCTGTACGGCGCTTTTCATAAGCTTGTCGTCGACACGGCTTCCGTAGGCCGCTTTCACAATGAATTTTGGGGAAGGCGCGCCCCGGAAGGGCATCGGCCTTGTTTTTTTGTCCGTTTTCCAAGAGTCTTGGGGAAAGTCGTACAGCTCCCAGGAACAGGTGTCATGCCAGCTTTTCACGCGCGTAAAAAGGTCCTTCGCCTGCATTTCACGGTAGTAAAAAACGGAAAGCCGACCCGGTGTGGCGGAATCCAGCCCGATGACGCACATGTCTTCCCAGCCTTTCAGATTGCCGCCGTATCCTGCCATGGCTTTTTTAAAACGATCCGCGAATTCCTCTCCGGTCGTGACCGGAGGTGGGTCCGGCTCAAGGTCAAACAGCAGATCCAGCGCTCCTTTGCACGGGTCGAGCCCTTTACTGCCGTCCGTCCCCCACGCAAGGATGACCTGATCCCCGTTGACATAAGCCTGCCGGGGAATCAGCCACTTTAAGGCGTTGTGAGCCTTTTCCGTCGTTTCCCGTCCGATGCGGAACGCCTGGGAGGGCGTCTCAAATCTGCCGCGGTAGGTGAAACCGTCGCCGTCGTTGGCAGAAATCAGCTTCGCGCCGTCGCCCGGCCTGCGGATATATTTCGGGCTGAGGGACGATACGGGCATCTCCTTCCCTAAAACATAGCAATAGTCCCGGTCCGTTTGTAGACTGTTCTGATAGTCGATAAAGCTTTTCCAAACGCTTTCATCCGCCCACGGCCGGCTTTGCAAATCCTCTCTACCGTCTGCCGGGACCACCTGAAAGCGGATAAAGGCGTCGGCCTGATCCTTGGCGCAGACTCTGAAAATAGGAGGAGTATCTTCCTTTTTGCCGTTCCAGCTTTCCGGCAGCCGCCCGGATTCCTCCTGATATAAAATGTTGTCGCGTATCAAATCGGCCATCAGCGTTCCCTTTTTCAGGTAATCCAAAATGGCGCGGACCTTCGGATGGGCGTACGGCGAACCGCACCATGCGGAAAGCTGCTCAATATATTTGGCGTAATGGCTGTTTTTCGGGTCGCGGTAGTTTCCGTAGTCCCCCGCAATGTATTTCAAACCGTCAAACAACGGATGGGGTACGGGGCCGCTGGTTCTGGCAGACGACTGTTCCGTACAGGGAATCAGGGTGACGCGGTCCTTTTTGTCGGTCAGGACCTGCGTGCGGCCTGTACGCCAGCAGCCGTCGGTGTCGATCACCGCTTCCACGTGCGCCTGCTGGGTGGTGTGGTAAATGGGCATGAGGGGAGGGAGCTTGCCTTCCTTTACGCCCACAAGGCTCTGGCAGTTTTCATAGGTTTCATAGAGCTTCTGCATCCAGCCCATTGGATACCGCCTCCTTTGCCGGATCATCGCAGCCGGACATGTTCTGCCCGATGACAAACGCCTTTGGTTTTTGCTTTTTAATGACCCTTTCCACGGGGCAGTCCCCGGGGCGGCAGAATTCGATGACGCCGTTTCTCATTTTCGGATACCAGAAGCGGCTTTCCAGCTGATTCCGCCCGGTTTCGTCGGGATAATTGAAGCCGTGGAACATTAAGCCGAAGGAAAGCTCGGGCGTATCGCGGTAATACCCTTTCGCCGTATCGGAAAACCCGAATTCGCAGGGCTCGACATACGCCTGGCATTCCCTTGTGCCGAGGAATACGTCGCGCCGCCCGCCGCGCTCGATCATGCGCTTCGCGATCAGGTAATGCTTGTTTTCGTTGTGGTCTTCCGAAAGGTCGGGCCTGTTTTCATTCCACTCAAAATGGGCTTTTACCTCATAGGCGACATCGGTCAGGTAAGTGTAAATAGAAAGCGTGTTCCCACCGGTATAGCCGATGGGGCGGATTCCCTCCGACCGGCTGCGGATGGGGTTCATGATCCGCACCGCGTCCACATGCCAGATGAAAGTCGGTTTCCAGTACACGGATTCCAGAATTCCCTTGAGCGCCTGATAGGTTGGCACCTGATAGCTGCACTTTTCCCCTCCGGCCCTTGTGACCGGGTCGCTGAAAAGCGCCATTTTGCCGGAGACCAGAAAACTTACGCTGTTTTCATATTCCAATGATGATTCTCCTTCCTGTAAACAATATTATTCGATCAGTGTGTCCATTTCCACGCGGCGTGTCTGTACGCCCAGGTCCGGGTGGTAGAATCCTTCGAGCAGAACGGCCGCGCCGCTGTCGGGCAGGATACGGATTGCTCCCAGATCGCTGAGCTTTCGCCGCTCGCCGTCGAACAGGTGTACGGTAAAACGCTGCGCCCGCCGGATCAGTCCCGGCAGCTCGCGCAGGTTGGGCTCCGCGCACAGCTCCGCGATCAGGTTTTTTCCTTCTCCGTATAGGACAATTACGTCAATGCCGCCTTTCCCAATGGCTTCAAAAAGTGTTCCCGCCGTGTCAAACGCCTGATGCATTGGGTGCGGCGGACGGGAACGATGATTTTCCGCACAGCTTTTTCGGGACAGGGAATTTTCCGATAAAAGATCAAATAAATTGGTCGGGGCGAATAGCTTGGAATCGTCTTTTTCGCTGACGGGATAAGAAAGCTGCTGTTCTTGCAAATGATAGTAATTATGGTAATATCGCCTGACCGCCCGGGGGGAAAGTGGATCGTCCCCGAATTGCGCGGAATCGATCTGAAAGGCGTCCAGCACTTCGGCGGCGGCCTCCTGCGCCCTTTGGATATCCGGAAGCGAGGAGAGGTTTTCGTCCGCGCATTTTACAATAAAGATGTCACGGCAGGCGCTTTCCCCGTGGCGGTTGCAGCGCCCGGCTGCCTGCGCAATGCTGTCCAGCCCGGCGAGAGAGCGGATTACGCACTGGAAAGACAGGTTTACACCGGCTTCGATCAGCTGGGTGCTGACGCAGACCATCCGTCTGGCATCCGGAACCTTGAGCCTGTCGCGAATCGCTCCAATCCGGTCGATACGGTGCTGCGGGCACAGGCTGGTACTCAGAAAATAGAGCGGTATGCGCTCTTCCTGCGGGAGTTCCTCCATGCGGGTCTGCAGCGCGCGGTACAGAGACGCGGCGGCGGATTTCGTGTTCAGAATTGCCAGCAGGTTTTCACAGCCGCCCAGCCGGGCGGCGCAGAAATCCGCCAGCTGATCCGCAGAAAAAGCGCCTTCGGTGGTTTTGTCCACGACCCGGGTGCGCCGGAAGGCCGCGAACGTTTCTTCCAGATTTTCCGTCATCTGAGCGGGTTCGCCCGGAATGACCGGAATTTCCAGCTCCTCGGAGCTCGGCTGGGTCGCGGTGCAGAGAACGACTGCGCAGTTGCAGGCGTACGCGAGAAAATCCAGCGCCGCGTTAAGCAGAAGCGTGCATTTCACGGGAATGGCCTGAACCTCGTCCAGAATAATCACGGAATTCGCCAGACTGTGCATACGGCGTACGCATCCGGTCTTTCCGTCGAAAAGCGTGTTGAGAAACTGTACCGTGGTGGTGAGAATCACCGGCGGCGACCATCGCTGGGTCAGAAGCT
>UREO01000139.1 GCA_900546895.1 uncultured Oscillospiraceae bacterium | reverse complement strand
TTGCGCGCGTGCTCCTGTGCGTCCAGACGGAGCGTTTCGCTCTGCTGCTTAACCGTTTCCATCCGCTGGCGGCGTGTGTTCAGCCGCAGCTCGTAGCCCTTCGCCGTGTTGGTCAGCGCGCCGATCCGTTCGTCGGTATCGGAAAGCATTTTCGCGTAATCGCCGGACTCTTTCCGAAGCTGTTCCATCTGCGCATTTTTGGAGCGGACGGTCTGGGCAATATCGGTAAGCCGAAGCTGTATTTCGGTGATGGAGGAAACCGCCGTCATCTCCGCGACCTTTGCTTCCGTCGCCTGATTGGCGCATTCCGCAATTTCCCGCGTGTATCCGTCGATTTTCCCGGTGGTTTCGCTCATGCTCCGGCGGAGTTCTTCCAATTGTTCGGTATAGGCTTGAGTCAGTTGATTCTTTTCGTTTATGTACTCTGTTTTCTGCTGAATCTGAGCCTTTTTCTGATCGATTTCCTTTTCCATATCCTGACTGGAAACGGCGCTTTGCTCGATTTCCTTTCGGATACGCCCGATATTTTCCTCGTTGTGCTGAATATCGTTTTGCAGAACAGACGCTTCACCGTCTTTTTTGACGGCGTTTTCCTCCTGCCTGGCCGCCTCCTGACGGATTTCATCCACCTTTGCGGTGCAGGCGCCGGCATTCCTGAAATTCTGCTCGATCTTTTCGTCTATTTCCTGAAGCTCCCGCTCCACCGTTTCATGCTGGTCACGGGCAATCAGGATTTTATCGTCGTGCTCGCGCAGGACCCGGCCCGATTTTTCCAGTGTGTTGAGCCAGAGCCCGATTTCCAACGTACGCTTTTCAGCGGCATAGGCAAGGTATTGCTGAGCCTTTTCGGATTGCTCCTTTAACGGGCCGACCCTGTCCTGCAGCTCCGTCAGAATATCCCTCAGTCGGAGGAGGTTGTCCTCGGCCTGATTCAGCCTGCGCTCGGATTCCTCCTTGCGGTAACGGAAGCGGGAAATTCCCGCGGCCTCCTCAAAAATTTCGCGGCGGTCCTCCGAACGGGCGGCCACGATACTGTCGATCTTGCCCTGTCCGATAATGGAGTATCCGTCGCGGCCAAGGCCGGTGTCCATAAAAAGCTCGTTGATATCCTTCAGCCGCACCGAAGTCTTATTGATCAAATATTCGCTGTCCCCGGAGCGGTAATACCGGCGGGTAACCGCCACGTTGTCGGCGTCAAACGGAAGCTGGCGAAGGGCATTGTCAATGTTCAGGGTAACCTCGGCAAACCCCTGTGCCTTGCGCACGGGAGTGCCGCTGAAAATCACGTCCTCCATTTTCGTACAGCGGAGCACCCGGGTGGACTGTTCGCCCAGAACCCAGCGCACAGCGTCGCTGATATTGCTTTTTCCGCTTCCGTTCGGGCCTACGACCGCCGTGATACCATGGTCGAAGCTGAGAGTTGTCTTATCAGGAAATGTCTTGAACCCCTGAATTTCCAGTGACTTCAACAGCATATTCTCACCTCAATTATTCTATCGTAAAGCAATTCCCCTCTACGCTCGCGTCCTGTACGATTTTTGCACAGTAACCCAACTGCGCAAGAGCGGCCAAATTGCACTTTTTCTGCCCCGCAGCCTTTGATGCCGTTTTCGGGTTCACCTTAATCATAATACTGTCTTTTAACTGCGGATTTTGCCGTAAGTACGCGGAAATTCGGCGAAGCAGGCGCGCGCTTTCGCAAAGCTCCCGGAAAGCCGGATGCCACGGTCCGGAAAGCATGTCCCGCTCCAGTTCCGGGGAGCTGTGCAGTCCCAGGCGGATAACCCTGATGCCCTGATCCTCGAAGAAATCCAGCAGTCCGGCGCAGAGCTGCACGGTTTCTTCCAGATTCAGCGTTTGGTACTCTCCCCTAAGATATCGGTCGCCCAGTTCCGTGTCCCGCATAATAATAGTCGGATAAATCCGCATATTCTCTGGGTGGAGCGCGGCCAGCTTTTTCGCGGTCAGCACGCTGCCTTCGGCGGTATCGCCGTAAAGCCCGGTCATCATCTGAAGTCCGAGCGTAAAACCGTGGGATTTTATCAGTTCCGATGCCGCCGCGACCTGCTCCGCAGTATGTCCGCGCCGGTTCAGCCGAAGGACACGGTCGTCCATGCTCTGTGCGCCGAGCTCAATCGAGGTAACGCCGTATTTTTTCAGCAGCTTCAAAATCTCTTCATCAATACAGTCCGGTCTTGTTGAAATGCGGATTCCCGCAAAGGTTCCGTTCTTTACAAAAGGCTCCGCCGCTTCCAAAAGGGAAACCATATAGCCCGGCTCAATCGCGGTAAAGCTGCCGCCGAAAAAGGCAATCTCGGCATTTTTCGTATTCCCTTGCAGGCTGTTTTTCGCGATTTCGGCCGCGCTTTGCACCTCCTGCGGCGAAGGCTGCGCCAGCCGGCCGGTAATGGCACGCTGGTTGCAGAAGCTGCACTGGTGCGGGCAGCCGTTGTGGGGCACGAAAATCGCTACGTTGGCGTGTTTCAATAACCCATCAGCTCCATTGCTTCACGGGCAGCCTGCTGCTCGGCCTCTTTTTTACTGCGCCCGCCGCCCTTGCCGATCACGTTGCTGTTCAGGTGGACCTCTACGGTAAAATGCTTGTCGTGATCGGGACCGCTTTCGCCCGTCAGCACATATTCCAGATGTTCCTCCGGATTCTGCTGGATGATCTCCTGCAGGGCGGTCTTATAATCCTTGAAGGCTTTCGGCCTTGCCGTCTGCAGCAGGGGCAGGACAAAGCGAAGGATAAACTTGCGGGCCTCCTCCATACCGCCGTCCAGATAGATCGCGGCAATAATGGACTCGAATGCGTCGGCCAGGATGGAGGAACGCGTGCGGCCTCCTGAATTCTGTTCCCCGTGGCTTAACAGCAGAAACTTCCCGACCTCCAGCTGGGTGGAAAATCCGCAGCAAGCCTTTTCACAGACCAGCGCGGCCCGCTTTTTCGTAAGATCGCCTTCCGGCAGGTCGGGGAATTGCTTAAACAGATAATCCGCCACCACCAGCCCCAGGATCGAGTCCCCGAGGAACTCCAGCCGCTCGTTGCTGCCGCCCGGCACCCGGGTTTCGTTGGCATAGGACGAATGGGTCAGCGCCGTTTTCAGATACTGCTTATTTTTAAAATGATACTCCAGTTTATCTTCCAGTTCTTTCATAAACTCACGCTCCGTTAAAAGGAATCTTACCTTATTCCGCCGCATCTTCATCGCCGGGTTCTTTTGCGGTATTCTTTTTATAGTTATCAATCGAGCTTGCGATTTCATCGACAACGCCGCCGGAAACATAGGATTTTAACAGGCGCAGCGCGTTATAGAAGGTTTTTGCCTTTGCGCTGCCGTGCGCCTTGAATACCGGTTTGGCGCAGCCCATCAGCGGAGCGCCGCCGTATTCGTTGTAATCCATCGTTTTTCGAAGCGTTTTGATATCCTTTAAAACAATCGCCGCCGCAAGCTTGTTCAGAGAATTTTTCGTGAAGATCTCCTTTAGCTTACCCATCAGCAGGATGGCTACACCCTCGTATGTTTTTAAAATCGAATTTCCGGTAAAGCCGTCCGCAACAATCACGTCGCCGGCATCCAGCGGGATATCACGCGCTTCAACATTGCCGACAAAGTTCAAACCGGAATTTTTCAGCATGGCAAACGCTTCGTGCTGAAGGTCGCCTCCCTTATGGTCCTCTGTGCCGATGTTGGCGAGAGCGACCCGCGGATGATCGATTTTCATGACCTTCTGCATGTAAACGGAACCCATCACGCCGAACTGGCGGAGCATGTCCGCCTTGCAATCCACGTTTGCGCCGGAGTCGATCAGCATAAAGCAGCCTTCCCTTTTCGGCATGACCGGTGCAAAAGCGACGCGTTTGATCCCCTTGATCCTTTTGACGATCAGGGTCGCGCCGACTACCAGAGCGCCGCTGTTGCCCGCGGAAATACAGGCATCGCCTTCCCCCGCGGCCAGACGGCGCAAGGCTTCCGCCATGGAGGAATTGGATTTCGATTTCATGATTTCCCCGGCGTGCTCTTCCATGGTAATCACGTCCGGCACATCAATAATCTGCATGCGGTTCAGGGAAATCCCATTCTCCTTCGCCACCCGGCGGATTTCCTCCTCGCGCCCGGTTAACAGAATATCGACATCCAGATCCGCGACGGCCTGTGCGCAGCCTTTCAGGATTTCGAGGGGGGCGTTGTCACCTCCGAATGCATCAACGATTATTTTCATTTGAAACACCTCTGTTCTTGACATTCATTCCAGAACTTCTTTGATAAATCCGTCGTTTTTCATTTATCAAACAAGGCCTGATTGATTTGCTGCCATAATTTTTTCCAATTCCTGCAGGGAACGGGCGGAAAAAGCGGCGTATCGCTCTCTTTTGTCGCGGATATGCGGCTCGAGCGGAGGAATCACGCCAAAGTTGGCCCCCATGGGCTGAAAATCGGCTTCCCTGCCGTACGCCACATAGCCGCTCAGCGCGCCGATCATGGTCGTGTCCGGCAGAATCAGCGTATCCTGCCCGTTCAGACGGCGCACGGCGTTGATTCCCGCCATGATGCCGGAGGAAGCGGATTCCATGTACCCCTCCACGCCGGTAATCTGACCGGCGAAAAAGAGGCCGGGCCGTTCGCGCAGACTGTAGTCGGCGGAAAGTACTCTGGGCGAATTCAGAAAGGTATTGCGGTGCATGACGCCGTAACGGAAATATTCGGCGTTTTCAAGCCCCGGGATCATCCCGAACACGCGCTTCTGTTCCCCAAATTTCAGGTTGGTCTGAAAGCCCACCAGATTGTACAGCGTTCCCTGACTGTCCTCCCGTCTCAGCTGTACGACCGCCCACGGGCGGTGGCCCGTGTGCGGGTCGCGCAGGCCGACCGGCTTGAGCGGACCGAAACGCAGGGTGTCCTCCCCGCGCTGCGCCATCACCTCCACCGGCATACAGCCCTCGTACACCTTCGGGTCGGCGACGTCGAAATCGTGTACGGGCGCGCGCTCGGCGGAAACCAGAGCGGCGTAAAAGCGCTCGTACTCCTCTTTGTTCATCGGACAGTTCAGGTATGCGTCGTCCCCGCCCTTGTCGTACCGGGACGCGGCGAAAATTCTGTCCCTGTCCAGACTTTCCGCGGACACAATCGGCGCGGCGGCGTCAAAGAAGCTGAGACTTCCGCCGCAGAGGGCGGCAATTTTCGCGGCAAGCGTATCCGCAGTAAGGGGGCCTGTCGCAATTACGGTGATCCCGTCCCGCGGTATTTCCGTAATCTCCTCACGGTGGATATGAATCAACGGGTGAGCGGATATTCTTTGCGTGACGGCCTGCGAAAACCGGTCCCGGTCAACCGCAAGTGCGCCGCCCGCCGGTACCCGGCAGCCGTCGGCGCACTGCATCAGCAGGGAGTGAAGCCGCCTCATTTCCTCTTTCAAAAGTCCGGCGGCGCTTTCCACGCGCTCCGCTTTCAGGGAGTTGGAACAGATCAGCTCGGCAAAATCCGGGCTGTGGTGCGCCGGGGAATACCGGACCGGCTTCATTTCGTAAAGCTCGACCTCGGTACCCGTCCGGGCGATCTGCCACGCGGCCTCACAGCCGGCCAGACCCGCGCCGATGACGCTGATACTCATTCTTCCTCCGTTTTCTCGTAGCCGCAGTCAGGCGTGATGCAGTAGTATTTCGGATGCTTTCCCTTCTTTTTCAGCAGGGTCTTGCCGCAGCGCGGACATTTTTCCGTACTCGGCTCGTCCCATGAGATGAAGTCGCACTTGGGGTACTCGGAGCATCCGTAAAAAATCCGGCCCTTTTTGGATTTTTTCACAATGACCTTACCGCCGCACTTGGGGCACTCCGCCCCGGTTTCCTGTACCAGCTTCTTGATGTTCTTGCACTCCGGATATCCTGGGCAGGCGATAAATTTACCGTAGCGGCCGGTCTTAATGACCATTCTGCGGCCGCATTTTTCGCAGATAATATCGGTTTCGTCCTCTTTGAGCTGAATCTTCACGCCCTGCATATCCTCTTTGGCCTGCTTGAGCGTCTTGTCGAAATCCCCGTAAAAATCATGGAGCGTCTGAATCCAGTCGGTCTTTCCGCTCTGGACGCTGTCCAGATCGTTTTCCACCTGCGCGGTAAATTTGATATTGACGATTTTCGGGAATTTCTCCCGCATCAGCTTGGTCGCGACCTCCCCCAGTTCCGTCGGTTTCAGGGCTTTTCCCTCGCGCACAACATATTCGCGGCCCGTAATCGTCGATATGGTCGCGGCATAGGTGGACGGACGTCCGATTCCGTTTTCCTCCAGCGCTTTAATAAGGGAAGCCTCCGTATAGCGCGGGGGCGGCTGTGTAAAATGCTGGTTTCCCGCGATTTCTTTCAGCTTGAGCAGCATATCCTTTTCCAGCACCGGCAGAGAACCTTCCCGTTCCGCTTCTTCATCCTTGCCCTCTTCGTAGAGCACGGTAAAGCCGTCAAAGGTGACGGTGTAGCCGGAGGCCTTGAAAATATAGTCCTTTGCCTGAATATCGGCCTGCGTGGTGCTCTGCAGGCAGTTGGCCATCTGACAGGCGATGAAACGTTCCCAGATCAGCTTATACAGCTTATATTGGTCGCCCGTCAGGCTGTCCTTCACCTTATCCGGAGAAAGCTCCGGCATGGACGGACGAATTGCCTCGTGGCCGTCCTGCGCACCGGCCTTTGTTTTAAAATGGCGCGGCGTGTCAGGCAGATATTTTTTACCCCAACGCTCCAGAATATAGTCGCCCGCATCCTTGATCGCGTCTTCGGAAATACGGAGCGAATCCGTTCTCATATAAGTAATCAAACCGACGGCGCCCATTTCGTTGATTTCAATCCCTTCATACAGCTCCTGCGCAGCCTTCATGGTGCGGCGGGCCTGAAAGCCCAGCCTGCGGGAAGCCTCCTGCTGAAGGGTGGAGGTAATAAACGGCGGCGCTGGCGATTTCTTGCGCGTGCCTTTCTTCAGCTTGACAATGCGGTATTCCGCGTTCTCCAGTTCCGCAAGAATCTTGTCAGTCTGTTCCTTGCCCGAAATTTTGATCTTTCCTTTGGTGTCGCCGTAAAAGGTTGCGCCAAAGACCCGGCGGGCACCGTGAGGGACGAATTTTGCATCGATCGTCCAGTATTCTTCGGGTACGAAAGCGCGGATTTCCTCCTCACGGTCCACAATAATGCGCACCGCAACGGACTGAACGCGCCCGGCGGAAAGGCCCCTGCGGATTTTCTGCGACAGGAACGGGCTCAGCTTATAGCCCACAAGGCGGTCCAGGATACGGCGGGCCTGCTGTGCGTTGACAAGGTCGATATCAATACTGCGGGGGCTCTCCATTCCTTTGGTAACACCCGTTTTTGTAATTTCATTAAAGGTGATACGGTTGTCCTTTTCGGTATCAAGGCCAAGGATGTACGCCAGATGCCAGGAGATCGCCTCTCCTTCGCGGTCGGGGTCGGTCGCTAGCAGGACACCTTCACTTTTTTCGGCTTTGTCTTTCAGCTCCTGAACCAGCTTTTCCTTTCCCTTGATAATTTCATACTTCGGTTTAAAATCGTTTTTTACGTCAACACTCAAACGGTTTTCCGATAGATCGCGTACATGTCCCATGGACGCGATCACGTCGTAACCCGAGCCTAAAAATTTCTTAATTGTCTTGGCCTTGGCCGGTGATTCAACGATCACTAGCTTTGACATGAAAACCACCTCATCTGTCCTGTTTTTATTTTCTTTTTGTTTGCTGGAATTTGAAATTTATTCAATATTAT